>CAZFDB010000043.1:0-8243 GCA_964517475.1 uncultured Desulfurococcaceae archaeon
TTATTTGATCTTATTATCTAGTTTATATTGATTAAATGGAGTGACCATATTGAAAGAATCTATACAATCAATTAATCTTCAGAGGATATATGAGGACTCATGCATAGATGAATATATTGATTACATGATCTATAGAGAATTATCTAATTCTAGAGTTGTTAGAAACGAGAATATGAGGAAGAAACTTATTGTGATGGCTGAGGAAGAGAGAAGACATTATGAGTTATGGAGAAGATATACAGATAAATGCAGGATTAATAGTCTCAGATTAAAATTAAAGATGCTGCTTGTAAAGATCCTTGTTATTCTCATGGGAGTGACCTTCACTATTAAATGGTTAGAGAGACATGAGAAGAGAGTTATTGATACATATTTAATGATTCGTGAACACATCCCTGAGAAGGATCTAGAGGAATTTAATAGAATGATAAATGATGAGAAAGATCACGAGGATTTCTTAGTTAATAGTCTTGATGAGAGAAGAATTAAGTATCTGAGTTTCACAGTGCTAGGATTATCTGATGCATTAATAGAGATCGCAGGTATTCACGCAGGTACATTAGGTGTATACTCAGACACCATAAAAGCTGGTTTAGCTGGTTTAGTAGCTGGTGTCGCAGCCTCCATAGCTATGTCTTCTGCGGCATATGCCCAGTCTAAGCAACTAGGCGGTTCATTAAGACCTGGTATAGCCGCTATATATACTGGAATAGCTTATCTCTTAACAGCTGTTCTACTGGCTCTACCATATTTCATGATACATGATATATTCATAGCCTTATTCATCTCATTAGCTTTATCAATACTTGTTTTAGCATATGTGTCGCTTTACTCAATGGTTCTTATGGAGAGAAGTTTTGTGAGAGAGATGCTTGAGACATCACTAGTAATCTTTGGCGCAACAATTGTCTTGTACTTCTTCGGAGAATTAGTTAATAAGCTCCTGGGACTACATGTATAATATACCCAGAAAATTATTTTCTTAATTGTTTTAAGGAGGTCTTTTTTAATATTTTAGGAGTTGAGTATGGTGAGAATCAATATTTATATAACCAGTTACAATGATGAGATAATTGAGGAGGTGGAGAATAGATTATCTGAGCTCGGTAAAATATTGAGGAAATCGAGGAGTTCTGTTGTTCCTCAATTCCACTTCTATAGATTAGAGACAGATACAGATAAAGTGGAGTCCATAGAAAATTTATTGAGAGAATACGAGATGAAGGATCTGATATCTTGGTATAAGGTGGAGGAGACACTAAGTGATTAGTAAAGAACCTGTTTCATTAAATCTAGGCACATTCTACTCTCCACATAAAATTGAGGAGTGGGTTAAGAATTTCTGGGAGAGTGAGAGGATCTATGATAAAATTAAGGAGTTGAGTAGGAGAAGAGCTAGGAAATATGTTTTTATTGATGGACCACCGTATCCTAGCTCACCATCTATTCACCCCGGAACTGCTTGGAATAAGATTATCAAGGACTCGTATCTTAGGTTCTGGAGACTTCAGGGATACAATGTCTACGACACACCAGGCTACGATATGCATGGTTTACCAATAGAGTATCAAGTTGAGAAAAGCTATGGTATATCTAGTAAAAAAGAGATTATTGAGAAAATAGGTATTGAGAATTTCGTGAATAGATGCAGAGAATTTGTTTTGAGAAATGCTGAGAGTATGACTAAGATATTCAAAGATCTTGGGGTGTTCATGGATTGGAATAATCCTTATATGACTATAACCGATGACTATATTGAGGAAGCGTGGAAACTTATTAAGAAAGCTGATGATAGAGGACTTCTAGACAGAGAATTAAGAGTGGTTCACTGGTGCCCGAGATGCCAAACTGTTTTAACGGATTATGAGGTTTCTCAAGAATATAGAGATCTTGAGGATCCATCAATCTACGTTAAGTTCCCAATCGTTGGTAGAGAGAATGAGTATCTTGTTATATGGACTACTACGCCTTGGACACTACCTGCTAACATCTTCGTGATGGCTAGAGGATCCGCTTATTATGTAAGGGTTAGGGTAGATAATGAAGTTTATATCATGGCTGAGAATCTTTATAAGAGAGTTCTTGAGAAAGCTGGGATAAAGAGCTACGTTGTTATAGAAAAAATACTGGGTAAGGATCTAAGTGATCTTAGATATACTCATCCTCTAAAAGATCTTGTTAAGATCCAAGAGACTCTTGAGCCATATCACAAAGTAATTTTAGCAGATGAATATGTGAGTTTAGAGGAAGGAACAGGATTAGTTCATGCAGCACCTGGTCACGGCGCCGAGGATTTTGATGTTGCTAAGAGATATAATATCCCGGTATACTCATTAGTTGAAGATGATGGTAGATTTAGTGAGTTAGCTGGTAAATACGCTGGTAAAAATGCTAGAGAAGCTAATAATGAGATTATCGAGGATCTTCGAAGACTAGGTTATTTACTTCATGAGGAGAGAATAGTTCATAGATACCCGCTGTGCTGGAGATGCAAAACCCCTCTTCTACTAAGAGCAACTTATCAATGGATTATTAAAGTATCGAAGCTTAGGAGTAAGATGCTTGAGGAGACTAATAAGATTAGATGGATACCTAGATGGGCTCTTGATAGAACAAACTCCTTAGTAGAGAATCTTCAGGACTGGGTTATCTCGAGACAGAGGTTCTGGGGAACCCCACTTCCTATATGGATCTGTGAAAATTGCGGTTATAGAATCGTTGTTGGTGAAAGAGATGATCTGGTTAAATACGGTGCTAATAAGATCCCGAAAGAACTTCATAGACCATGGATAGATGAGGTTACTTTGAAATGCCCGAGATGTGGAGGAATTGCCAGGAGAGTACCTGATGTAGCTGATGTGTGGCTGGATTCAGGAGTGTCTTTCTACGCTTCGTTAGGAAGGAATGGTCACGAGATCTTTGATAAAGAGATTGGTGAGATTGATATGATTGTTGAAGGTCATGACCAGACCAGGGGATGGTTCTTCAGCACAATTAGATCCGGTGTGATACTATTTGATAGAAAACCTGTGAAAACAATAGTTTCACATGGATTCATGCTAGATGAAAAAGGTAGAGAAATGCATAAGTCTCTAGGAAACTTCGTGGAGGTACCCGTAATCATAGAGAGAGTTGGTAGAGACCCATTCAGACTATTCTTATTATCAAATACTGTTTGGGAGGATATGAGATTCAGTATTGATAAAGTCCGGGAGACACTCAGAGATCTAAATATAGTATGGAATGTATTCACTTTCGCGAAGAGTTATATGGAGACTGATAAATTCTTATTTAAAGAAGAGAATCTATTGAGTTATTACGAGAATAAAGTATTTAGAGAAGAGGATCTCTGGCTTCTCTCAAGATTCTATGAGTTGCTCACAGATGTAACAGATGCTATGAGCAACTACAGAGTTCATGAAGCAACTAATAAATTAATGGAGTTCATAATAGATGATGTATCTAGATGGTATCTACGAATTATTAGGAGGAGAGTATGGACTGAGGAGGCTAGTGAGGATAAAGAGGCTGTTTACCTAACTCTATTTTATGTATTAAAGAATTGGTTGATTATGTCATCAATGATCATACCGCATCTAGCTGAGTATCTCTATCAATTCTTCGTTAAGTTATTTGATAGAGGTGCGCGGGAGAGTGTTAATATGGAGATTTGGCCTAGTAAAGATCTTTTGGAGAAGATATATGATAAAGATCTGGTGGAAGCCTTTGGAGTTGCTAGAGATCTTCATGAAATGATCTCTACGGCTAGAATGAGAGCTGGATTGAAGTTGAGAAAACCTGTTCAGAAATGCTTTGTGTTCTTGAGAAATCCTGGTTTACTGAAATATGTTAATAGAGCTAGGAGAGTATTGATGGAATTAGTTAATTGTAGAGATATTGAGGTGCATACAGATCTGTATCTTGTGGAGAAGTATGTTTATTTCTCCGTAGAACCTGATCTGGGTTTAATCGGTAGAGAGTTCAAGAGGGAAACTCCGAAGATCCTTGAATATATTAGGGAGAGAGCTTCTGAGATAGCAAGAGAGTTATTGAGTAAGAATGAGGTAGAGGTATTTATTGAGGATAAGAAATATGTTTTGAAGAGGGATTATATCAGGATTATTGAAAGTGCCAGGGAGAACTACTCTTTTGCATCAGGGGATCTGGGGTACGTGATTATTGATACTAGGATCCCTGAAGAAATGATTCTTGAGAGTATAGCTAGAGAGATTATTAGAAGAATTCAGGTAATGAGGAAAGAATTAGGACTTCATCTACTAGATCAGATCACCACATATATATTCACTAGAAACGAGGAGTTTATAAAAGCCATAGATACACTAAGAAACTATATATCTAGTGAGACAAGAAGCATTGAGGTAAAACTAGTTAGTGAGCCAGCGGATGTCAGAGGGGAATTGGTTAGGGAATGGGATATTGAGGAGGAGAAGGTTGTTATTGGTGTAGCGAAGAGTTAATTGCTTAGGTTCTAAGGCAAGGGAATCGCTTCTATACCTAATCTCTTCTTCACTTCTTTGGCGAATTTCTTCCCGATCTCACCACTTCTGAATGCGTCTATAATAACTATCTTAGGTCTGCTCATCTCAATATAATCGATTAATTCGTGGAAATCCGCGTGGTCGCTAAACGAGAATATGTATGTGTTATCATTCACCGACTTATATACAGTATCAAATAACCATCCTGTTAGATACAGGCTTTGAGCCTTAATCTCTGATCTTTGATTAACCCTCCGGATCAATTTAATTCTCGGGCTCTGAACAGGGTGTGTGAAGTATATAAACCAACCATCTCTCATGATCTCGAGAGCTTCTTTACTACTCTCATGAAAAAGATCCGTTATCTTCATACCATGTGCCTCTGCAACTTTAGAGAGTCTATATACTTTATCAGGAGCTATGAATGGGGCTACAACACCTTTTCTTCTTAATAAATCCATCACTTCTTGCTGCTTCCCGTAGTAAGCGAATACATATATCGGTCCCTTGGACAAGAGTTGTGTGACAAGATCAGCTAATACATCTTCTGCTAAATCCTTAAAACTTCTTACATAGCTAGGGTCTCCATATGTTGCTTCAGAGATTAATATATCAGGTTCTTGATAGATCTCTGTGCCTCTCCCAGGCTCCTTAAAATCCCCCGTATATATTATGACTGAACCGTCTCTCGAGACATACTTGAGTTGAGCTGAACCTAGTATATGTTTTGCTCTTAGTATCTCTATATAATCCTCTCCTAACTCGTATCCGGCCCCGTACTCTAAGGGTATTCTACTGTGCTTAGGCACAAATATATCTAGTGCCTCCAGAAGATCGAATGTTGCTTTGTGAGCAATAAATCTCTTCATATATTTAATTGATGCGTCTATATCATTTAAATGATCCGTGTGAACATGCGATACGAACCTCGTATCTAAATTATAGTGTCCATCAGCAACTATCTTATTTCTAATCACAACACCTCCTCTAACATCAATTTTTACTGAATAATCACTTAACAATTTTAATCGGCTAAGTAACCTTATTAATAGTGGATTTTATCTATTCATTAAGATGATGAGAAGCAATCAAAGAGATCAGTGATCGTGAAGAGCCGGTCTGATCATTAAATCGATGTTACTATAATTCTATCGTAGAATTAATGTATTAACTCAAGAGGTTTCTTGGCTGTCTCAACTCCTTTAATAAACCATAGTATAGATGCTAAGAAACCTAGTAGCCAGAGAATAACTGTTATGTAGAGATATAGTGTAGCTGTGATAGCTGCTTCGAGGAGAATAATAAAGGTGTTAATTAACCATGCTAGACCTGTATTCAATCCCACAATCGATGCTCTAACACCCGTGGGGAATAACTCGCTCTCTAAATTACTTAGAGAAGCCCATGCCCACTCAGCAAAGATCATGTTTACGAATATTATTATTAGAAAGATCCTTAGATCGATGAAATACGCATATGATGTGGCTATGACTATAGCTGATAAAAATCCGCCTAGATATGAAGATACAGCTGATAATCTTCTACTCATATCTATCAAAGGAATCATTATTAGAGCACCGATAGAAGCTCCTAAGTTAGATACAAATATAATTAGAGGAGCTGTCTCTACGCCATAAACAAAATCTCTTGAGTAAGGCATGTAATAAGCAATCATGTTATATGTGAGTAACTGCGTAAATGTTAATATAACAAGTATCGAGAATCTAAATATATACTTCCTAGATAAGAATATTTCGCGAAGACCAAGAGAATACTCCTTAACTTCAGAACTCGAACCTCCTTCAGGCAACATTTTTTCCGAGCCTGTGAACTTCTTAATGATCTCCCTAGCTACTTCAAAACGTCTCTTCTCAATTAACCACCTAGGAGACTCCGGTATATGCATCCTGGCTAAAGCAATCACCAACGCTAGTACCACAACGGTAATAATCAGAGATCTAAACTGTGTTTGTATATCAGTATACAGCTCCATATAAAGTAGTGCTAAACCAGCTATGAGTGAGGCACCGATATTCCAGAAATTAGCAGATAACATAATACTCTTACCTCTATGTCTAGCTGGTATAAACTCTGCCAGTGCAGCGTAAGCTGACCCTATCTCTCCCCCAACGCCTAAGTTAATTAATGAGGTTGCTATAAGTACTTGAAGAAAGTTTTCGTGTAGGAATAGGAGAAGAATTGTTCCTACTAAATATATTATTAATGATGTGATCAAAAGAATTCTTCTCCCATACAAATCAGCTAATTTTCCTAGGAAAACCGCTCCGATCATGAAGAATATTGAATTAATAGCCAAGATATACAGAGCCGTGTCTGGAGCAATTATATATAGTGTTGCTGGAACAATTGAGAATAATACTCCTTGTAATATGAAACTTGCTGAGACTATCCAGAATAATTTCCAATGATTAATATTCCAAGACGCCTCATCAAGAAGTTTTTGAATAACATCTCTTAATGACATAATTCTCTCCAACGAGATTATTCTATAGAGAACTTATAAAAACCATATAGGCAACCTATAATTCTCAGATCTTTAAACCAACCATTTCTCAAGCTTGTAAGAGGCGTCCCAGAATAAATACTCGTATTTAAGTGATCGTAGAAATACTATCTCCAGATCCTCTACTCTCTTATTTGATGAATCAATAACTTTGAGTAGTGTCTGAAGCAACTCTCTGTAGATCTCTGAGTAGTAGACCGAGGCCCACTTCTTGTATATCTCTACCTTATTTCTCGCTAATCTCTCTCTGTGTCTCTCAGCTATATCAAGATAAGTCCACATACAGGGGAGTGTTGCTACTAACCCTGTCCAGTAATCATATTCATAAGCGATTGATATCATATGGTTCATATAAGCAATATTCACTGGATTTGGTTCTGTCTTAATTGCTTCTTCTAATGATAATCCTAACTCATTCAGAATCTTCTTATAATTCTCTAACTCACCAGTAACCGTTCCATAAGCTAATTCCAGTGCTATTCTCGCTTTCTCCATATCAGGTGCCTTCCCAGCAATTATACTATAAGTCTTTACCAGAGCCCATAGATAATTATAATCCTGTTTTATGTAATAGATAAATTTCTCCAGGGGTAATGTGCCTTCGTATAACTCTATTACAAATGGGTGATCCAAGGTTTTAATCCATAGATCGATGTACTTATTCTTTAAAGTACTAGTGATCATACTGAGACACCTAGTATCTACGCACTCTACTAGTTGCTGTATAAGCTACTAACCCATAGAACCCTCCGCTGATCACCGCCGCTACATACCACAGAAGCATTACTTCAGGCGACGCTATCTCGCTAAATAATACAGCATCTAGAGAAACAGCTGGGAAACCTGCTAAAGCACCCGCTATAAAGGCGGTTAATGCATCAAATCTCTTGTATCTAAATAATACGTATCCTACCTCAGACGCTAAACCCTGAGCAATCCCATAAATAAGATTGGCTACGCCACCTATAGTAGCTGACCTCCTCCCCGCCCTGAAGGGTGAGGGTTTCTCTTCAGAGCGGTTCATTGGCTCCCCGCATCTATTCGGGTTTACATCTGTCATCTGCGGGGCAGTCGGAGTGGTCAGAGATCCCCCCATCTTAAACATGGATCTATCACCGATATCATCATCAATAATATTACAGGGTACTAAACTTATAAACTTTACCAATCATCCCCGCCCTAAAGAGCGAGGCTTTCAGTTGTAAGACAACATATATATT
>CAZFDB010000044.1:0-7954 GCA_964517475.1 uncultured Desulfurococcaceae archaeon
GCCCTACACCGCTAGATTATCAATTATTTTGTCAAAGAGGATCTATGATAGACCACCAATAGATCGTTGGTTGAAGAGAATAATATCAGAGATCTATGGAGTAGATCTTGGTGAGGCGGAGAAGACATGGATTAATAGATGGGTTAGATGGTCTGGTTTGGCATCGATCGCGGCAACAATTACTCTCGATGCAGAACCTCTTCAGAGAGCTCTTAGAAGAGTTAGGGAAAAGAGACTTTTACCAGATCCCTCCTTAAAGCCTTCACCAGCTAATATGTGGATGTACATGAAATAATTTTTTGGTTTGTAGCTAACTATCATATTTGGGTTGCACGGGATGAGGATCTTTTCGGGGAACTGATTAGTGATGAGGCGGATACCCACCGACCGCTGAAAAATTCTTGTTAATCTTCATCTTCTTCTAATACGCCGTTGCCTAATAATCTAACTAGCTCCTTCGCGTATATGCTTAATTCATCGTAGAAAACTACTCTGTGTAAAGTTCGCCGATGAGAATTCTGTGCCTAATCATTATTAATAGACTCGATCTTCTCATTTAACCATTCTTTTACGAGTGGTAGATCGCTTATAACACCTGTGTAGCTACCAAGAGTTGTTTCAGGAGCGATAAAAGTTACTGGGATCCTAATTATTTAAGATCCATGAAACCACTTATTTAATTAATAATATTAATTATATTAATGTATTGTTCATCGATTATTGCTAGAAGATTAGTTTTTTCCTGTAGCGACTGAGCCAAGAATATTTCTGAGGGTGCTTATCACGCTACCGAGATCCTTGAAATTAATTAATGCTCTAAGAAAAACATATCCTATGCTCGAATCAAGTTCATAGACAGGTTCTGCTGATGCTTTAGCTAAGATCTCTAGAAAGATCCTGTACGCATCCACGTATCTATCTATATCATTTATATCAATATATTTAGGGATCTCGATATTTATGGTTATTATGTAATTCTCCTCACTTCTCCTAATCTCAAGAATAACATCACTTATATGAACCCTGACACTCTCCTCACTCTCAAAACTAACATTATATTCTCTTAATATACTCTTTATCTCATCAATCCACTCATACCACTCACCAAAAACCTCAAATGATTCCTTACCGATAATATTCACCGAAAAAATGTTACTATACCAAATTAAAAGATCATTTCTGAGAGAAATATTGTATCTAATCTAATAAGAGGATCTTAGGTTTTTAAAAGATCTGTTATTTCTAAACCTTTTAAATAAAACACTGTATTATTTATGGAGAAAAGATCTTGTATAGATAATATAAATTTTCCTTAACCTGACTCAATAGTTGATGTCCTCAAAGTTGATATTTTAATATCAATTATAATATGTTACATGGTGTCAGGTTTTACTGATGGATTATCCGATGATAAATTCTCTACATCAAATAAATCAGAGAAGAAATACTATGATCTTGTGATTATTGGTGGGGATGTAGCTGGTTTAGCTGCTGTTGCTAAGTATCGCGAGATTGTTGGTAGTGATAAGAGAATAGCTTATGTATCGATAGATTTACTAGGCGATCTTGTCAGAGCCTCCAGCGAGATTCTCTCCAATTATCTTGTTGAGGTCACGAAGATCCGTAGTTGGGCAAGGATTTACGACGATCTATGTTGTTTCGAAGGTTTCGAGTTTTCTAAGATACTTGATAGATTAAGAATTTTCTCAGAGAATAATATGAAGAGAAGATTCGAGAGAGTTTTTGAGAGATATAATGTGGATCTCTTTATAGGCTCAGCTAAATTTGTTTCGAGGAAAGATCTTGTTGTTAAATCATCTGGTGGCGAAGTATTTATAGAAGGAGCCTTCTATATATTGGCTCCGGGCTCAACTCCTATTATACCTGATGTGGAGGGTTTTAATGAGATTAGATACTACACTACTGAGACTATATGGGGTATCAATGATTTACCTAGGGAGCTTCTAATTGTGGGTTCAGAACCATTAGGTCTAGAGATTGCTCAAGCCTTCAATAGATTAGGTTCCGAGGTTCATATTATTGAGTCGTCGGAGAGGATCCTTAGTATAGCTGAGCCGGAGATCTCGAGAGAGCTTAGTGATGTTTTATCGGAGGAGGGTGTGAAGATATATACTAATGCTAGGGTAACAAGATTCAGCAGATCAGGATCGAGGATCTCAGCCAAGATCTCGAGACATGATGAGAGCTTCGAAAAAGAATTTGATGCAGTGCTCCTAGCTCTGGGTAGAGTACCTAAAACAGATGATCTGGGGCTGGACCACGCTGGTGTGAAGCTTGATAAGAGAGGGTATGTGAAGGTGTCAAAGGATCTAAGAACATCTAACCCGAGGATATATGCGGCGGGAGATGTTGTTGAGACCCCGAAGACAATTTCAACTCAATTAATATCTGTGAAAGAGGGTTGTGTAGTTGCTGAGAATATTGCTTCTCATAGGAAGAAATCTGTGGACTATGACCTGATCCCAGTAGTGATCCACACAGATCCTGAGGTTGCTTTTGTTGGCTACACTGAGCAGAGATTATTTAAGGCATTAGGTATGAGTTCTCATAGAATAGTTAGATTTGACGCAACTCTAAAATCTGATTTAATAGGTGTGAGACGTGGCTTAGCTAAAATAATTATTGATCCGAGGGAGAAGAAGATTCTTGGGTTCCACGTAATGGCTCCAAACGCCTCAGAATTCATCACAGTAGCCTCACTCCTAATCAAACACGGGTACAGAGCCAAAGAAGTAATGGAGTTAGCACATATATACCCAGCATCATATGAGTTGCTGAAATTATCAGCTCATCTAGTATTCTCTAACCCTGATGAATATCTTCACCATCTACATCAATAGTGATTGATTGCAGAAAAACATAATTTAATTTGCAATCTAAAGAATTTATGAGATGAGAGTAGATGAGAAAAATACTTGTTGTTGGGGATAGTCATATTCATGAGAGAGCTGATGAGATCCCTAAGGAATTCCACAGTCACTTCATGAAGCAGAATTATGATATCGTGATTCACACAGGGGATGTTGTTGATCCCGATGTATTAGATCTTTTCAAGGGTCTGGGGAAACGATTCTTTGTTGTTGAAGGAAACATGGATTATCTGAATCTACCGGACCACCATATAATAGATCTGTATGGTGTGAGAATAGGATTAGTGCATGGGCATCAGGTAAGACCAAGAGGAGATCTTGGGAAATTGAGTAGATTGGGCAGAGCATTAGGAGCATCAATACTTATAAGTGGACATACACACTACCCATTTATTGAATTCTTCGAGGATATACTTCATATAAACCCCGGATCAGTTACTGGGGTGTGGGGAGGTGGTGGAGGATCTATGACACCATCATTTATAGAATTAGAGATTGATGAAACAAGAAAACTAGTTGCGGCGCTCTACGAGTTAAGAAAGAATGAATTGGTTATCATTAAAAGAAATGAGTTTCGGGTCTAGTAAGAAGAGTTTAGCGAAACATAGCTATTAACGCCATAGATCTCTTGTTTCGAAGTATTGCGGTTCTAGATCATTAATAAGTAATAGCCGTGTAATAGATAAAAAGGTGGAGTCCTCAAATTATTTTCAGGGTCTCTATAAGACGTATTAGAATAATTGGTGTTAATCTCAGAGAGGATCATTTGAGGAGATTATCTAGTTATCTAAGGATCCTTTTAAAGAAATTTGAAGAGATCTATTTACCACTACCAAATTCTCTTTGTAGAGATATTGTAGAAGGGTCTTTATCAAAGGATGTGTATGACCCATCGATTAGTTTGAGGTATCTCAACTCATCTCTCGAGAGACTTTGGAGACCTGTTCTTGAGGAGATGCATAGTTTATCCAGGACCACGGGTTTATGGGATAAGGATATCATCTGCTACTATAAAGATGATTATTTAAGAGATCTTGAGGACGCTGGAGTGGAGATCTCGAGACTCCTTATCTTAGCAAATGTTTACGGGAGAATAGATCTTGATTCATGGATAAAGATCTTTGAAAGAAGAAATAGATCTGTTGTCGAGGATCTTTTAGAGAGAGTTTCTAGAGAGAAGATAAGTATTATCGTAGACAACTACGTAGATTATGTATTGATCAGCGATGCTCGAAAAGGCATTAATCTGGAGAAATGTGTATTTAATGAAGTAATCCCGGCACCACAGGATCTATTAATAATATATTTGATGAGGAGTGGGGGGCGCGAGGAGAAAATCCTGCTCGAAATCATTAGCTGGGTAATAAGATTCTACAACAAGATTATATTAACCGAGAATTTCGATGAGGTGTATAACAGCTTTATTATGGATAAAGATTATATTAGGTTTCTCGAGAGTATGAGGCTTAACCCTATCAATAATAAATGTGTGGATTAGATATACTGTGAGTTCTTACTTATTATTCTATATCTCGTTGGTTCATAGATCCTGTAAAAATATTTCTTGCCTGAGAATTCTGCAACAACACTTCTCTCCACACCCTCTAGGATCTCTATACGACATTTCATATATGGCGCGTCTATAACCAGGGTGTGAAACTCTCCACCTTCTCCTAAGGGGTCTGCTCCCATGATTATTAAATCACTGAAGATCTCGCTATCAATTATTTTTCCCAGATATTTTTTATATGGTTCTGCATCAATTGTTCTTATAATTACGCTCTTCACATTTAGATTAAGGTATTTATCTATTAAATAATTCTTGTCTAACCCGAATAATGGGTGGATCGCTGCCAGCCCCGTCTCCTCAGCTACTCTAATACCCCATTTCCTGTGATCCTCTATATATATGTCTCCGAAAACTACTCCTTCAACACCTAATATTTTTAGTTGTCTAAGAATATTCTTGAAATCTCTCTCGTAGCCACTCCACGTTGTTCTAGCAACAAATAGTTTTAGACCGAGACAATTACTGGTTTGAGCATATATTAGTTCCTCAGGCCCGTGATAAAAAGATTCGTCTTCGATATTCATATGTATCGCGTATCTTATCTCGTGCCCAAATTCTTTTGCGAGATGATATGCTAAGTAGCTATCTTTCCCACCACTCCATGAGATAGCAAGGATCAATTCTCTGACACCGGGTATGTGTAGTATCTTATTCTACCATCAAGATATCTTCTAATAATATCTCTCGCAGCCTCCTCAATAACAGGTTCTTTATCTTTTTCGTAGAACCATCCTCTGTAAGAAGCGTATTTCCTAAGGATCTCGAGGGGATCTTCGGGACACTCGATTCCTAGACCCTCATCAAGTAGTAATGGATTCAGTTTCTGAACCCTCTTAATTATCTCAACAGCAATCTTAACAGGATTCTTAAGTTTCTCAGGTGACCTGGTTCTAATTATTCTCTCAAGAGGATCTTTCTCAATAAATAATGCACCTGGTGTATCAATTATATATAGATTAGGATTAATCTTATAGATCTGCATAAATCTTGTGTAGCCCGGGGTCCCAGGATACTTACTAGTTGAAGCTGAACTCTTCTTCTTGAGTAGATTAATTAGTGTTGATTTACCCACCTTAGGAGCTCCGAAAACCGCTGCGTAGTACCTCCCATCTCTCAAGGTGCTCAGAGTTTTTCTTAGCCCTCCAAGATCTCCGTGTAATAGACTTGTTGCATAAACTTCCAAACCCTTAGATCTGTAGTATCTCAACCATTTCTCAACAACTTCTCTTGGAACAAGATCTTTTTTATTTAGAAGTAATATAAGTCTCTTAGAATGAGTAATCACCACATTCTCCAATAATCTATTTCTCAAGATCTCCGGTATTCTTGCATCAACGATTTCTATAACTAGATCAGAGTTAGCAACTAAGGTAATAATCTCTCTCTTAGTCAATAATCTTATGCCTTCACTCTCACTATGGATAGGTGGCATATCCACTCTCTTCATATAAATTTATTATTATTATTTCGATAATAACTTCTTAAGAAACTCCACAGCATCCTCAAATCTAATCTCGCTCCTCTCCTCAGTAGCTGTGTCATAGATCGTGACTTTGTTCTCCGAAACCTCTTTATCTCCTATGAATATTATGGCTCTTGCACCTAGTTTCCTAGCATACTCTCTTTGTTTAGAAACACTTCTTCTCATAAGATCCATTGATACATTAAAATTATTCTCTCTAAGGATCCGGGCTAGTCTATATGCGTATGATAAAATCTCCTTATCTCTCTTAAGAGTAGCTATGTAGATCTCTAAATAACTTCTCTTATCAAGTTTGAATAAACCTAACTCGATCCCAGCATCAATTAATCTCTCAACACCAATTGATCCTCCTGTGGCAGGTATTTTCTCCCCAGAGAATAATTGTATAAGATCATCGTATCTCCCACCACCAGCCAAGGACCCTATTCTAGGTCTCTCAATAACAACTTCGAATATAGGTCCTGTGTAGTAGTCTAATCCTCTCACAAGAGACATGTCAAATACTAGATTAACTTGGCTTGGGAGATAATCAAGCATTTCGAGAATATATCTAGATCCCTCCTCAACATCACTGTTTCCTCTATACCGATCAATTAATTTACTCAGGGTCTCTCCAGGATCTCCTCTGAGATCAATTAACTTAATAATCTTATTAATAACTCCTTGAGAAACTCCTAGTTTCTTCAATTCATCAATTACTCCCTCAACACCTATTTTATCTAATTTATCAACTGCTCTATAGATAGGTATCGGGTTATCAACGCCTAGCTCCTTCTCAAATAAGCCTCTCAAGATCCTGCGATCATTGATCAATACTTTTATATCCTCGAAACCAAATTCTCTGAATACTCTCCATATAATCTCAATAATCTCTGAATCAGCTTCGGGGTAAGAGGATCCTACGATATCAATATCACATTGATAAAATTCTCTGTACCTCCCCCTCTGAGGCTCCTCATGTCTCCATACAGGAGCTATATGATACCTCTTGAAGGGAAGTGGAATATGTTTATTCATAGCAACGAAACGAGCCATTGGCACTGTTAAATCATATCTTAATGCATACCATCTATCACTCCAAGGATCCTTGAATTTCCACATTAACTTATTCTCAGCCTCCTCACCATATTTACCTGATAAAGTCTCGAGATACTCTATAACAGGTGTGTCAATGGGGTCGAAACCATATCTCCTGAAAATACTCTCAATGATACTAAAAACTCTCTTTCTAAGAATCATCATCTCCGGTGGGAAATCCCTGAATCCTCTTGGTATACCTAGGCTACTCAAATACACTCACTATACTAAAATATTTTATCAAACCCTTTAGATATACAGGATGATCAATGCAATAATCATATTTATCTAAATCCGCAAAAGAATCTTAGAATAATATTCAATTAAGAATATATATAAGTCGTCACTTAATTAGTTTCTATGGTGACTTGGTCTTATGAGGAAAAGAACTTCTCTGGATAATGTTGATATTGAGTTATTGAGAATTATTCAAGAGAATCCTAAAATGAATCTAAGTCAGATCTCAAAGATCCTTAATATTCCTAAGACCACTGTGTATTATAGATTAAGTAGATTAGAGAGTGAGGGGTATATAAAGAGTTATAGAGCTATTCTAAACGCTGAGAAACTAGGTTTTGAGTATGTCACGATCACCTTAGTTAGAGGTAGGTATGGTAAGGACTACCACAATTATATAGGAAATATACTTGCTTCACTACCATATGTGCAATCAGTATACTATGTCCTCGGAGATATTGATTTCGTGGTTATTGCTAAGAGCCCCTCCAGGGAAGAGTTTATGAAACTTCTGAATGAGATGATTAGCTCACCATATATCGAGAGAACATCAACAATGGTTGCTGTAAAGATCTATAAAGAAGATCCTGTTTTAAAAATCTAAAAATCTAGTGTTTAAGGACCGTTGCAGTATCATGCCGTGTGCTACTCAGAGTTTTAAATAGCTTCCTCAACTTTCATAGGTATTGTTATTCA
>CAZFDB010000045.1:0-7941 GCA_964517475.1 uncultured Desulfurococcaceae archaeon
CGGTGCTGAGAGATAAGTCAACGGGTGAATACTATTTGGAGGCGGGGGCATTAGTACTTGGGGACCTAGGTGTTGTTTGTATTGATGAAATAGATAAGATGAGAGAAGAGGATAGAGTAGCTATCCACGAGGCATTAGAGCAACAAACTGTATCAATCTCTAAAGCAGGTATATACGCCGTTCTTAATGCCAGAGCGTCTGTATTAGCCGCTGGGAACCCGAGATATGGTAGATATGAGGAGGATAGGCATATCACCGAGAATATTAATCTTCCACCACCGATTCTATCGAGATTTGATCTAATATTCGTTTTGAGAGATAAGCCTAATCCTGAGGAAGATAGGAGATTAGCGTCGTATATAGTGGAGGCTCACACGAGATACGATGAAGTAAAACCAATAATAGAACCTCAGCTACTGAGGAAATATATAGCGTATGCAAGAACTAATGTTAAGCCTGTAATGAGTGAGGAGGCTAGGAGAATGCTTGTTGATTTCTTCGTAGAGATGAGAAGAGCATCTGGTGAGAGTAAAGGTGCTACACCGATCAGTATAACTGCTAGACAAATGGAGTCTTTAATAAGACTAGCTGAGGCACATGCTAGAATGGCGCTTAAAGACGTGGTCGATGTTGAGGACGCTGCTGAAGCGATTAGAATGACTCTTATAATGCTGAATAATGTTGGGATAGATATTGAGACGAAAGAGATCGATATTGATAGTATAATGACTGGCAAACCATTAAGTAAGAGAAGAAAAATACATGAGATAGAAGATGTTATTAAGCAGATCACGAAAGTGGAAGGTAAACCATGTGCTTCTCTAAATGATCTGAAGACAAGAATACAGCAAAGTATATCCGAAGATGAGGTTGAGAGATTAGTCAATACATTATATAGAGAAGGTATAGTGATTATGGTGAAACCCTACTGCTACAGACTTGTTGAGGGATAAAAGCTATAGAATCCATCTTCACCGAATCATTCCTCAGCAAAGAATTTATTGGATACATAGTAGCATTAATTATGTTAGCAATAGGATCATATAGTGATATAAAGACGAGAGAAATAGATCCTAGACTATGGTTATTCTTTGGCGTAGTAGCTACGGCATTATATATGGCTAGATTAGGGGAGAGCGACTTGATTCTATACACATTATTCAGTCTCTTAGCACCCTTAGTAGTGCTTCTATTAGTACTCCTGGGTTTTATGGGATATGCTGATTTCTTCGCATTTCTGGTACTAGTCTTCTTGATGCCGAAACCTCTCGATCATGACATGATTATCCCTCCAGCTATTCTAATACTTCTATTATCGGATCTTATATTACTAATATATACTTTACCCATGATCATGCTCAATGCAAGATATCACAGGTTCATAAGAGATAGATGCGGATCCTTGACAAAATCCTTGTTAATAATCTTGACAGGATATCCATTGAATATTAAGAAGTATTTGGATAGTAGATTCATGTACCCATTAATTTACCCTGTTAGGGAGGGTTCTAACATTAAATGGATATGCAGATCAACTTATGATATCGCTGAAGAAATTGAGGACTACAAAACACGTTTTAAGAATCTAGTCACCGAAGAACCTTCTCTAGAAAATCAATTAATAATAGTTTCTTGGGGGGCTCCCTACGTATTATTCGTGTTTCTAGGTGTTGTAATATACCCATTCACAGCATTCTATATCGAGGAGCTGTTTAGATTATTATCAAAATCTATTTTTATACTACTACACTCAATCTAGAAATCAGGATGGTTCTAGCAACTAATATATTGATCGGAATAATAGGTAAAACAAATGTTGGTAAATCAACACTATTCTCAGCCTTAACCCTGATACCAGTGAAGATCGAGAATAGACCCTTCGTAACTATAGAGCCAAACGTAGGTATAGGCTACGTAAGAGCAAGATGTGTTCATGTAGAATTGGGACTACCTAAATGCGATGCTAGGAACTCCGTATGTCTAGATGGTAATAGAATGATACCTGTTAAATTAATTGATGTCGCAGGTCTAGTAAGAGGAGCTCATGAGGGTAGAGGTCTGGGAAATAAATTCTTAGATGATCTTAGACAAGCGGATGCATTGATACATGTTGTCGATGCCGCGGGATCAACTGATGAGGAGGGGAGACCAGTGAAACCCGGTAGCTATGATCCTTATAAAGATATTGTTGAGATCGAGAATGAGATAGATATGTGGATGTACTCGATAATCAAGAGAGATTGGGATAAATTCTCCAGAGGACTAGATCACTTACCATATTCTGAGGCAGTATCAAAACTGAGTCAGAGATTATCCGGTTTATCTATTAAACAAATACATGTATCTGAGACACTCAGGATCTTGGAGTTAGATAAAAAGAAATTCTCGGCTTGGAGCAATGAGGATTTATTTAGATTCACTGTTTCTCTAAGAAAAATATCTAAGCCAATGATTATAGCCGCGAATAAAGCAGATCTTCCTGAGGCACAGGATATTATGAAGAGTCTGAGAGAGAGGGCTGGGGATAGAGTAATTATACCTATATCAGCCGAGTATGAACTGGCTCTTAGAAAAGCCTCTGAAAAGAAATTAATCAAGTATATTCCCGGAGATCCTGATTTCGAGTTATTGGTGAAAAATAAACTAAGTCCGCAACAGATAAGAGCTCTAGAAATCATTAGAGATTTCATGAAGAAGAATAATGGTACAGGTGTACAGAAACTTCTAAATACTCTGGTTCTAGACATACTAGAGATGATACCAGTGTACCCAGTTGAGGACCCGAATAAATTCATAGATAGCTCAGGAGCTATTTTACCAGATGTATTATTACTCAAGAGAGGAACAACAGCTAGGGAGATGGCATATCTTATTCACACAGATTTAGGTGAGGGATTCCTCTACGCAATAAACGCTAAAACAAAGGCGCGTGTCGGAGCAGATTACGTGCTTGAGAGTAATGATGTTATTAAGGTAGTCTCAGCGAGGAAGAGATAGTATCATTTAAAGAGACTTAAGATAATTAAAATTTATTCATTAAATTATGGACTTGAATTGATTCACGATACCTATCACAGAAAGAATTAACACAATCACTAATGCTATCGTTTCTTGCAACCCGAGACCTACTAAACCAATCCATAGCATTAGAGCTCCTACACCCACTAGAGCAATGGTTAAGACAACACTTGAGACCAAGTATATGATTATTGCGAATATAATGAATAAAATTAGGATTAAGATACTTGATGATTTCTCAATATGAAAATATCTAATGAATAGATCCGTGGCGTATATGCTTCCAAGTATAGATATTGATAATTTAAGTAGGAAGAATCCTAGTAAAATACCTATTATTAAACCTATGACTGAGGCCAGGATCCCTAGGATCACGCTTGAAGTCAAAGAGAACATGAATATGTACATTAGATATGCTAGTATAAGACCGAAAGCTAATGATGATAGTATTCTAGCAAGCTTCGCACCCCACAAGATAAAGATTATTCCCAGAAACACTAATATAGCGTATAAATAAACATCTTTACCAAGAAATATGGAGAGATTCATGAACTCTCTCATTCAAATCCTTGGAATATGATTATTTCAAATTATTTTATTTATTATTAATTAATATGTGATTGTGGTAAATAATGGTATGGGAGAGAGATCTTTAGTTCATAGTGGATTTTCTTGGGAGAAGGAGATAATAGGAGAGATAATTAGGTCATGTGATGAGGATGTTTATTTACCTTCGGACGATACGTATCTAATGGTTAGGTATCTAATTAATTTTCTTAGATCATTTAAAATCATGAACACACTTGAAATTGGTAGTGGATCTGGTTTTATAGCCTGTTTAATTTGTAGAGATACTGAGTATTTAGTTCTCACTGACATAGATCCTGCATCAGCTGAATGTACATACAAGATATCACAAACCTGCGGATGTGGTGATAGAACCGATACTCTGATTTGCAGATCGGGTGGGTGCTTCAGAGACAAATCATTTGATCTAATTTATTCAAACCCTCCTTATCTACCTTGTGATGACGATATAAGAGTATGCGGAGGATCAGATGGTGTGTCAGTGGCTCTGGATCTTCTGAGTAATATAAGGAGAATATTAAGAGATCGTGGTGTGGCTCTGATGCTTCTGAGTAGTCTAGGGGATCTAAGAAAATTTCTTGCGGAGGCTCACAAGAATGGATACATTGTCAAGGTTGTGGATAAATTAAGAAAATTTTTTGAGATACTCATGGTATTAATGATTATGAGAAGAAATGGGTATTAGAGATATATCAATAGTAGGTGCTGGTAGCGTAGGTGTTTTCCTGACATATATTCTGAATAAGAGATCTATGACCCCTAAACTGATTTTTAGAAGAAATGTTGAGGAGAGGATTTTTTTAAAAACTTTATCCGGCGATGAATTCCAGCTTAGATACAAACCTATTTTATACAAGGACTTTAATAAGTGGTTGAGTAGTGATCTAGTGGTAATTGCCACGAAAGCATATGATGCTGAGAAGATAATAGATGATATTAGTAATAGATCAGTAGATGTGAAGAGTTTTGTGTTTGTGCAGAACGGTCTAAAGATCTTGGAGAATGCTGCTGATAAATTAGGTAGTGAGAAAATTATTCAGATACTTCTAAATCACGGCATAGCTAAGGTGGATAAGAATGTTTTCTTGTGGAGTGGTGGTGGTAGAAGTTATATTGGTGCTCTCCCAGGTAGTTCTAATCCTTATGTGGAGGAGATACATGATCTATTTAGTGAATTAGATCTTGAGGTGGTTAATGATATACAACCTTATAGATGGTTGAAATTATCGGTTAATGCCGTGATCAATCCAATCACAGCTATTTTAGAGGATAAGAATCGAGTAGTTATTGACAATATCTTTGTCAGAGAGTTTTTGGCGAGGAGAATATGTAAGGAGATTGAAGCAGTAGCTGATCTTCACGGTATTAATCTTCCAAAGGATCCTTATGAGGAAGTTATTAGAGTCGCTAAAGAGACGGGGAATAATTACTCTTCTATGTATATGGATATTAGGTATTGTAGAAGAACAGAGATCGATTATATAAATGGTGCAGTTGTTGAATACGGCTTGAGAAAAGGATATAAAGCATTATTTAATGAAACACTATATTATTTAGTGAAGGCTAAGGAGGCGAAATGTGTTGCCTGAAAAGATCACTCCTCGACATTTTCTGAAGGCTAAGAAAGAGGGTAGAAAAATTGTTATGATCACAGCCTATGACGCTATACAAGCCAAAATCGTTGATGAAGCTGGTGTAGACGGGATTTTAGTTGGGGATTCGTTGGGAATGGTTGTCATGGGCTACAGATCCACTGTCCCTGTTACAATGAGTATGATTATACATCATTTAAAAGCAGTTTTAAATGCTTCTCCAAAAGCACTTGTTGTCGCGGATATGCCTTTTCTGAGCTATGAGATAAGTAAGGAGGAGGCCTTGAGAAATGCTGGGAAACTCATTAAATTAGGGGCAGACGCTGTTAAGCTTGAGGGTGGGGTTGAGATCATTGATATTATTGAGGCAATGACTAGAATAGGTATACCAGTAATGGGGCACATAGGACTTAATCCTCAAAGATATTTGCTACGTGGATTAAGACTGAGAGGATCTGATGCAGAAGATGCTAAGAAAGTATTTGAAGATGCTAAAGCACTTGAGAAAGCTGGTGTTTTCTCAATAGTTATCGAATTCACAACCTCAGAAGTAGCTGCCGAGGTAACGAGGATGTTAAAGATACCGACCATATGCATTGGTTCAGGACCTTTATGTGATGGACAGATACTTGTTTTTCATGACGTGGTTGGATTAACGCCTAATCCACCACCATTTGCCAGGAAATATATTAATGCTTTAGAGATTTTCAGTAGAGCTGTTGAGAATTATGTTAGAGATGTTAGAGAAGGAAGCTTTCCAGGGAGAAATGAGTATTATAGTATGGATAATAAGGAATATGAGAGATTTAAGAAGATGATTGAGGCTAAAAGCGATTAATATGTTGAATGAATTAGTGAGATTACTCGGAGAATTACTAGATTTATCTCTTTACGAAAGTAAAGTATACGCCACACTCTTAATAAAAGGATCGATGACTTTATCGGAGCTCAGTAAAGAGACCGGTGTACCGAAAACAAAAATATATCATGTATCTAGATCTCTTGAGGAAAAAGGCTTCGTTGAATTGATTCGTGTTAGACCATATAGACTCATTATAAAAGATCCGTATAAAGTTATTGGAGAAAAGATAAGAACCAGGTGCTCAGAGCTTGAGACTAAGAGACAAGCTCTCTATGTTCTTATCGAGAAGATTAGGGGTAGCGGCATAGAGTCTTTCTCGGAAATAGCTAGTATAAAGATTCTTGAGAACGAAAAAGTTCTTATGAAGTATCTAAGTAATGATCTTAGGAACTCTCGTAGTAGCATAATAGCTACGGTGAGTAAAACACCGGTAAAATTTAATTGGGTGGAAATATTAGATGCTGTGCTTGAGGCGATACTTAATGGTTCAAAATTCATATACCTGGTGCCTGGGAATAGTATGAGTAGAAAATTATTTATTAATATTATGAGAAGCGTGTTATGCGAGAAAAATCTCGATATACTGAGGGAATTCTCGATACATATAGATCATTATTTAATTCAGAGGATTCTTAAAGAGAATCATCCTCTAGATCTTTTAAATAGAGTTGAGTTATATGAAGTGGAGGTGGATATTCCACTAATAATTGTTGATGATAAAATCGTTTATAACTTATTCACAGATCCTCTATCAAACAGGATAGTATTCTCTGTTAGATACGAGAATAATAAATATGCTAGAGCACTATCAACTTTTCTAGAGCTTGTTCGATTATTCAAGGGATCTAGGAATATAATCAATGAGATCAGAAGTTTATGTCATTAATAGTATTAGATAACCTCTCTAAGCTCTTTTAAAACATATTCTAAATTATCTAGAAAACTCGGTCCGTAGTGAGCTAATGTATCCACAGGTAGGATCACGATCTTGTCTTCTCTTACGGCGGTAATATTCTCCCAATTTCTTCTTCTAAAGATCTCTAGAATCTCTTCCTTAGATTGTTTCTTGATCTTGGCCTCATATATTATTATTTCAGGGTCTCTCCTGATAACTTCATCGAGGTCAACTACTGGGTAATCACCTATCTTAAAACCGTATAGATAAGATTGTTTTGCGTCTAGGAAAATATTCTCTAGATTGAATAGAGCGAGTGCTGATGTTATATGTGAGAAGAATCCGGGAATTGTCGGCCCCCCAAGATCTATTTCTATGTAGACACGATATTTCTTAGGTAGAGAATATTTATCTATCATGTTCATTAATTTCTTCATTAACTCATGCGTTAACTTCTGTGCTTTCTCATACTCTCCTAATAAACCTCCTATCAACAAAATATTATTAAAGATCTCGTATATACTGATCGGTACGGGTATAGGATAAATTGCTTGCGTAATTTCTCTTAGTTTCTGTATTAATGGTCTCTGAACCCCTGTGGCGGTTATTATTAGATCAGGATTTAACTCTTTTATTAACTCTGTATTAACCGTGGTGTATGTACCAACTCTCTTTATATTTAGAGCCTCACGTGGTCTATAAGACCACGCATCTACACCTACTAATCTGTCTCCGGCGCCTAAGTAGAATACTGTCTCTGTAGCTGATGAGGATAAACTTATTATTCTCATGGGTTTCTCAGGTACTTCTATATATCCTATCTCGGGAGAATAGACTTTAACTATCTCAAACACCTATTAATAATAATTCTTCATAAACATAATTAATACACATGAATCAATTCTTTAAATTACTTACTTAGTTTTTCATTACAAATAATCTTTATCTCGATCTGATCTCCGTATTCTAGATTCAGGATCTCTCTT
>CAZFDB010000046.1:0-7941 GCA_964517475.1 uncultured Desulfurococcaceae archaeon
GTTAAAAAGGAGCATGTTGTGAGAGAATGTTTCAGGTCCTTACTGGATTCATATGTTAAGAGATATCCTAATAAGAAAGTTATTCAGAAGATAGATGACGCATTATTCTTCTCAATATTTGTTTCAGGATCCACATTAATATTCTCACCAATATCATCAGCATCTATATACAAAGCATACTCACTATTGTCAGAGACCAAGAAAGAAGTTTTAGGAGAAATAGAACGTTGTTGTGAGGATAATAGTGGTATGGATAAATCTGATTAGAGATCTTTTAATTAACTCAGAGAAATATACTCTTTATGAAGTCTCTAGCTACTCACCATCTCTTAAATGAATAATTTTAGTACCTGTCTCCAGAACTGTTTTCACAGCTTTAACAACTTCTGTTTCGGTTACTGGCCTACCGGTCCATTTAAGCGCCATGTGAGGTATCTCGATACCTGTCTCCATTCGTATTAGCCTAGATGCTTGACCCAGATAGTTATTTTCTATAGATATAACAATTTTACTCTTTTCTAAAATCCTCTTAACATAGTTTCTTGGGAATGGTGAAAATACTTTTATCTGGAGAAAACTAATGTCTAAACCCTCTTTTCTCAAGGTTTCGAGAGCATCTATCGCGGCTCCCTTAACACTTCCCCAACCTACTATAAGTATCTCGCTACCTTCCTCACCGTATAGAACAGCTCTCTCCGTCTCACTTATTTCTCTATCCGCTGTCTCAAGTTTCTTCATTCTCTTCATATACATCTTATATCTAATCTCTGGATCTTCTGTGATGTGACCCTTCTCATCATGTTCGTCTCCTGTGTACCACATAACGGTCTCTGGTGAACCGATAAACGCTCTTGGTGATACACCGTCTTCGGTGAATTTAAATCTTTGGTAGTCCCATCCTCCTCTCTCAACTATTTCTCCTCTCTCTATTCGAATATTCTCTGGTTTTGGCACGTTGATTAGAGACCATGAATTAGCTAAGTTCTTATCAACTAGATGTATAACTGGCAACTGATATTTCTCAGCCCAGTTAAGAGCTTTAACGGCGTCATATACTAATTCCTCATGATCTCCCGATGCCATAACTATCTTGGGGAATTCTCCGTGTCCTGCGAATAATGAGAATAAGAGATCTGATTGACTATCTCTTGTAGGCAGGCCTGTGCTAGGTCCTCCTCTCATGTAATATGTAACTACGACCGGAACCTCATTCATTCCAGCAAATCCAATACCCTCAACCATTAATGAGAACCCTGGCCCACTTGTAGCTGTCGCGGCTCTGGCACCTGTTAAAGCTGCGCCTATAGCCATGTTTATAGCTGCTAATTCATCCTCTGTCTGAAAGACTAAGATCCCTGCTCCCTTAAGGATCTCTGCTTCTTCTTTAAACTCAGGATCTATCTCAAGAAGCTCGAAACTTTCTAAGAAGAATGATTCGTCTGCTGCAGGCGTTATTGGGTAATAGGTCTGGACAGTTAATCCACCTAATATCTTCCCTATAGCAATCGCTTCATTGCCATTAACAAGAACCATCTTATCTCTATTATTGCTAGGTTTAGCTAATGATTTAAATACCTCGAATCTACCATTCGCGTATTCATACACAACCTTAGCCACTAACTCATTCTGCTGTATCACTTGTGGTCTTCGAAGTCCAAAATAGGATTCCAGAGCTCCTCTAAACACTTCTAGTGGTATGTTTAGAGTATATGATACGGCGGCTAAAACAGCTGTGTTTAGAAATCTCTGGACAGCGCTTAGGGATTGAGCCCCTAATCTATCAGCCACTATCTTGAGAATATCTTGGTAAGAAAATGGGTAAAGTTTCGCGTCTAGTTTATCTACAGCATATTTTAATGCTCCCTCAATTGAGCTTGGGTACCCGTTCTCTTCTAATATTCTGGAGATCCTCTCTTTAGTCTCTTCAAGCATCATTGGTAAAGAATCAATCTTAACTTTCTCGAAACTAGGATCATAGATTATCGCACCTCCAAGAACAATATCTTTAAAATGCGTCGCAATTGACTCAGCATCCATTGCAGCAACAATATTAGCTTGGCTTCTAACTGAATGTACTCTTGTGACCCTAGCTCTTACCTGAAAATAACTATGTCTACCTGTAATGTTTGAGTAATATTCTCTTTTTCCATAGACGTAGTATCCGTATCCCGCTAATGTTCTTATAAAGATCTGAGCAGCTGTTTCTATACCTCCACCTTGAGGTCCTCCGAGAATAACTTCTATTTCATTTACCTGATCCAATCTATCTACACCAGCGAATATCTCACTAAAATTTTTCTTTAACATATATAAGCTTTATAACACTGAGATGAATACTATAGATCTAAGATCTCTAGCTTATATCTAATTCTTTGTCTTTGAATAATACTATGTATATGGAGGTTATAGAGACTAATATACATATTGCGGATGAGAACATGATCTGTGTCGTTATTCCATAATAATCTGAGATGTAGTATATATGTGGGAAATTAAAGATTACAATGATCATTGGTATTGATATTAGTAGCAGAGATATTGTCTTCGAGAAGAATCCTAATCCTCTACCCTTGTAGCTCATAAGTATCTCATAGAGATATTTATCTCTTGGTAACATCTCCATAACAATATTTCTCGCTAATACATACGCTAGCACTACTCCTCCAACAAAACCTCCTATGTGAGCGAAGAAAGCTATGTTTCCTCCAATGAAGATTCCGTATACGAGATTTATGAATATCCAGATCATTAGAAATATTGATGCGTTGAAGGAACCGCATATAGGTATTGGGGTGAATATACATAGTGTTAGTATTCTATGTGGATAGAGTATGAAGAATCCTCCTAGTAAACCGCTTATGGCTCCAGATGCTCCTACAGCGTATATATTAAATGTGCTGTAAATCACTGGAAGTGTTATTGAGTAGAATAAGGATCCTATTACTCCAGATATTATGTAAAGGATCAAGTATCTGAATCCATTGAGTAAAGTCTCTAATTCTCTACCGAAGTAATATAAAACAAACATATTAAAGAATATATGAAAGATATTTCCATGTATAAACATTGAGGTAATCAACGTCTCCAAACCCCTTAATCCACGCATATCTATTGGCGAGAAACCGTACTCAGTCAAAACATTAGTATCTATATAGAGAAAACTATTTCTCCACGAAAAAATTACGTAGATCACCACGTTTAAGATTATTAAGAGATACGTTATATAAGCTTTCCTACCCTCATGAAACATCTAGTAATCCTCTACATAAAATCACAGTATTTCAACATAAATAAAAAACTTGGTTATGTAATAATATAATTGGCGGGTAGGGCCCGGGGACTCGCCCATCCCCCAAGCCCGAGTCGGGCGTAAGGCGGGGGCCAGTAACCATGTAGTGTGTGTATACATACAGAGAGAGTCCAGACCCCGCTATGAGCCCCGCCCCATGGGGTCGGCGGTGGCGGAGGGTCTCTCGGAGGAGAGGTCTAACCGCCTTTACACGGGGAACCTGGCCAGGGCCGGAAGGCAGCAACCTAACCCGTGACGCCCGACGTTCATGGGTCAACGGGGGGAGTCGGTGGTCTGGGGCACTCTCTCTGTATGTATACACACACTACATGGAGCCGCCGAAATCGTTTTCTAATAAGGTACTTTCTTTAGTTTAAGTAAATATGCTCCATAGTTTGTCGCTATATGAAGTAATAATGCTAGTAGTACTCCACATAGATATATTCCTAGATCTATGTTTATTTTAAGTAGATTATCTATTCCAGAGATCTTTATTAATAATGTGGCGAATACTAGGAAGAATGTTTGATCCATTAGCGGTGCCGGAGCACCTCTTTCTATACCAAGTCTTCTTTTTATAAAAGCTCCCAAGACATCACCTAACCATGCTCCAAAACCTGATAACACGCCATATACGTAAAATAGTGTACTACTTGTATACGCGGTGTATATAGATCCTACTGCCCCACCTATTATGAGGAAGAGTAGAGATCCCTCAACAGTTTTACCATCACCTAATAATCTTTTCTTGTCAATGAACAAGGAACCTTTATCAATAGGTGTCCCCCTAACTAGGAGAACAGGGGCTCCATTAGCTGCCATGGCTGGGAAGTATATTATTAGTGTCTCTATCACAAGTTTAAGTAAATCAATCACTTATCCACACCAAATCATTTCTTCTCAATGAGAAGAGGAATCTTCTTTTATCATTCTCAAGAAATATTTCGAAGAGATTAATATCTCTTTTACTTGATCTGATCATGTATGGTATATAGAAATCTAGGAATACTACACCAGATGGTTCAAAACCCTCTTCAGTTTCTCTAACCTGTGCCGTTGCGAGAACATATCTGCCTAGTAGCCTTGAGTCATAGTGTAGTAGTGAGATAATTGATGTGAATATCTCATTAGATCTATAGCTATAGCCTCCCTCAACACGATACAGATAATTGACACTATCAATAATAATTAGATCAAAATCACTTAATGAAGCAATAATTATAGTTTTTAGTAATTCAGCTAATGATCTAGGGAAAACAAATCTTATGTCACTATCAATAACAGCGGGATCACTTAATAACTTCTCGATACTTATACTTCCCTCAGTACATATATATAGTGTCTTAGAACCTCTCAAAACACTTTCCCTAGCAATCTTTGACACGAAACTTGTTTTTCCACTCCCTGCGTCTCCATATATTAGGTAAAACTTGTCTCTGTTATTAAGTATCTTATCTAATTCATTGTTTCCGGAGTAGATCACGTTTTTGTTTTGCATATCATCGCTACACTAAGTACTATTATTATTGATAGAGTATTTATTCAAATAAATATTCCGATAAATATTTCGAATAGTTAATTTATTTTATTATCTACTTGTTTTTTGAAGAAATAATTTTCTCGATAGCGACGGAGGCTATCTCGATCATGGTTTCTTCATTGATTCTCTCTGTATTTATAACAAGATCAAATACACTCAGATCATCAATGTCAATATTATAAATCTCTCTAAATCTTCTCCTCATAGCATCTTCCCTCAGAAGAATTTCTCTAAGGGCTTCATTAAAACTTTTATTATCTCTTCTCGACACTCTTAAAGCTCTTGTTTGGAGAGATGCTGTTACATAGATCGATAAATCACTTATAACTCTAAGTAGCCAACCCCCTATATGAGCATCTATCACAATATTCCCCTTAAGAGCTTCTTCTCTAGCTATTCTATCAATCTCAAGATCAATTGAAGGATCCTTTATAGCCAACTCATCCAAGGTAGCTAGATCCACACCTCTTTCCATAGCTATTCTACGGAAAAGAGAACCTGTTGAATGATAGCGTAATTTAAATCTCTCAGCTAATTTCCTGGCTAAAGTTGATTTACCAGAACCTGGAGGACCACTTACAACAATCACTAATCCTCTACCACTATAAGAAGTGTTTTTATTAAAGGTTGCAATCTTATTACCACTGTGATTCATTGATTCTTCTCAACTCCGTAATTTGTAGACTTCAAAAAGATTTGAAGTAAATTATTAAATAGATCCCAGAACCATTGATCTTATATTTTCTCTCAGTATCTCCTCCAAACATCTATGGCAAAGAACTCCTCCAAACATCCTCTCGGGTCTCTTCATTGTCTTAGGCAGTTTCCTGTGCTCAGTCGGTTTCCTGGGAACTCCTCCTAAAATAGCTCCGCATCTCGCGCATCTAGGTATAAAGCTTTTTCTTCTCTCGTAATGAACAACTGATTCTCCTGATGGGATCCTGACCCTGACTCTCTTGAAGGACCTGGATCTATACATTGGTCTCGGCATATTATTCAGCTCTATATAATGAAAATAATATATTACCCTTAAATATTTTATAGATCCTCTGCATCATTATCCTCAATATATGCACTGAATTCTTTCTCAAGTTCTCTTAACGCGGATCTTCTTCTACGAGACTCAGCCTCTTCGAAAGTATTGCTAACAATAATTTCATATAAAACAGCCTCCTTACCCCCAACTGGTCTAAGTAGTCTACCTAGTCTTTGAATAAATTGTCTCTTGGATCCCGTACCCGCAACTATGATACCTACGTTAGCGTCTGGCACATCTATCCCCTCATCACCCACGCTGGTTAGTACTATAGCTTTATAGAACCCTGATCTAAATAAATCAAAATTCCTCTTCCTCGTTGAATGATCTGTTTCACCTGTTATTACAGGAATATTCAATAATTTACTTATCTCCTCAGCCTGATCAATATATTGGGTGAATATTATTATCTTAGAACCCTTACTTATTTCTTCAATGAATATTCTTCTCAAGGCATTAAACTTCTCTTTAGATGTGTGAACTAGCAGTCTCATCTGACTCCTGATCTTGAGAGCCTCTATAGCCTTCAAATCACCTTTCTTAGCTAATGCCAAAAGCTCCTGGAAGGTTAGTCCTCTTGACAACTCCTCGTACTTCTTCTTAAGTTCTCTATACAATTTAATCTCCTCAGGTGTAAGATTAACCTTGATAACTCTGATGATGAATGGTGCTAGATACCCTTTCTCAGATAATTCTTTGACACTCTTGAAATAAATGACTCCTCCGAGGAGTGGGAATAATTCTTCGTGTCTGCCATCTTCTCTGAATGGTGTAGCTGATAAACCTAATCTATAAGGTGCAAAAGATCTCATGGCTATTACTCGGAATTTATCGGCTGGTAAATGATGACATTCATCAACTATGATCATGGGGAAGTAGGGGGATAATTGATTTATGTATCTAAAAGCGGTTTGATAAGTAGTAATGGTTATAGGAGCAATAATCTTCTCCTCACCATAGAAGACGCCTACATCAGAAGGAGATAAACTAGTGTTCTTGATGAAATGCTCTCTCCACTGCTTCACCTGCTCCTTAGTAAATGCTACGACCAGGGTCCATCTACCAAGCTTTGAAAAAGCTGCTAAACCAACAATTGTTTTCCCCGACCCTGTTGGGAGAGCTATGATACCTCTATATTTGTTTGAGACCCATTTATCAAGAGCTTCTGATTGATAATCTCTTAAATTCACTTTAAGAATTGGTTTGATTGGCAAGATCTTCTCGGAGAAATTTGTCTTATCCTCTAATTTAACATTAAGTGAAGTTAAGTACTCCTTTATCTTTACATAATGTATCGGATATGTTTTAAAAATTCTATTGATCTTGTCATATATAAGCAGATCTCTTATACCACTTAAAGCGTCTCCTAAATATCTATCAGGTTTAATCAAGATCATACCATCACTATACGTCAGCTCGATCTTGATTAAACTCTTCTCCAACTCCTCAGATAATTTTGCTCTGAGATACTCCAGATCTTTTTGTGATAGCGAGACACCATGCTTCTGAAGTATCTCTAATATATCTTCCTCATCACTAAACCCATTCTTAACCGCCTTAGGAATATTTAGTGTGAATATAGAGTAGCCATATTCTCTCCCTACATAATCACTGATCTTTAGCAATTCACTGAATTCTTCATCATCTAACCTTTTCCTTACTCTAAATACTATGCTTGTCATTTCTAATTTACCGTTGAATGCTCTTTCCGAATATATATCTCCTCTATTTCTTCTAATAAATCATAAGAGTAGTTAACTATATTAAGCTTCCCCGAAATCTCTTTATTATTTATACGTGAAATAATTTCTCTTAATTGATCTATGAAATTCCTATTCGGCTCAGGCTCCTTTATAATGATAGAGCAGTTATGAAAACTAGCTATATAACCTCCAAGTTCTTTTGCTAATTTAGTTACTTCCTCAAAAACTACTTGCTCATCTCCTTCAGAAGTGCAACTATGTATAATCATAAAGCCGAACCCGTACACATCTTCTGTATATGGATTAACGTATAGGAATAAGAGAATTCCTTTATCAAGGTCATCTCTTGATAAATATAGATATAATACGTTAT
>CAZFDB010000047.1:0-7795 GCA_964517475.1 uncultured Desulfurococcaceae archaeon
TAATATATGTCTACTAGTCTTCGGTGGAAGAAGTCTGTTCTCAAGAACTGTTTTAATAACAAGTTCTTTTGAAACAATTATCTCAGGTCTCCAACTATGGACCTCCACACAAGGATCGTTGTAATCCACGAGTAACGCGGGGATCTTCTTTTTACCAATTTCCTTAAAAATCTTATAGCGATGATGACCATCTAAGATTATGAATGTATTTATCTCAACAAGTATAGGTTTCTCAAGAATTCTTCTCTCAAGAATATCTTTTTCCAAAGTTCTTAATCTCTGGATCTCTACTTCCTCGTGAGGTCTGAGAAGATCTGTTGGTACTAGTAGAATAGGGTAATTCCTCCCGCAACATATGAAATCATTATAAAGATCAATGATATTTCTCTCTATAAGCTCCCTGAAATTCTGCTTTATAAATAGCCATGAGCAACAATCACTTAGTCTCTCAATAACAAGAAGATTCTCATCGGAGAATTTTTCAGATATATTACTTGTATCATTAGGGGTTAAAGACATATTATCTTTATCCATAATTTAGCTATTATATACATTTATAAATGTTTCTTGAATAAGGAGATCAGGGTATTAATACCGATCTGGTGAATGAGATGAATTATGAATTATTTATATATAGTATATATAGAGATCAATGATCTTAGACAACGTAGTATTACTCGGGTATTCTCGCTCTCTCAAATCTTTTTTTCTCTGTGAGTGGTGTTGTGGCGTCTATACCTAATTTATCACCTAACCCATCTTTTGATGAGGGGTCAAGACTACTTAATCTAGCGCCTGAAACAACTATTAATCCCTTTGATGCCTGGAATCTTGTTGCTATTGCCCAATCCACCTGCTCAGGATCATCAGGATCAATATCCTCATCAACAACCACAACAATTTTTGCTGAAGGATGCGCCGCGAACGCCGCCATCACAGCATTTTTTGCGTCACCATCATGATTCTTCTCAATAGAGATCACTATATGTAGCCAACTACCACTACCATCTGTTAATCTCACTTTATGAACTCTTCTAACAACTCTTGACACAGCGTAGTATATATCCGCTTCTTTACCAATACTCATCAAGATCCTATGTTCCCTCCCACCGGGCAATATTATGTTGAATGGGTAGTTCATCTTATTCATATATATTGAGTCTATCTTGATAAGAGGTTCTCTTCTCACTATATCATAGGTCAATAATATATCTGTGAAGGGGCCCTCCTCATGATCCTCGAGAGTGATCCTGGCCTCAATCACATGAGAACACTCACAAGGTACCGGGAGATTATGAATAGGTGTTCTACATATTCTTAAGCCGCCTCCCATGAGCCTGTTAGCCACCTCTATCTCAAAAACTCCGTACTCGGGTTGTAGTGAGGCGCCTAACTCAATTAATGGATTAGATGTATAGCATATCGCAACTGGTGTCTCACGAGATCTTCTCCTATTCTCAGTGACTATCCTATAGAGATGTCTAGGAACAATTCTAGCTACACAACTATCTCTCCCAAGAATCATTACTCGGTGTATAGAGGCGTTATATTTTTCTTCGTAAGGATCCTTAGCAATAAATATTGAGGATGTTGTGTATCTACCGCCATCTCTCTCATAGAAGTATATGGCTGGTAGCTTAGTCAAATCATTCTCAATAACCGTATAATGATCTTTGAAATTCTCCTCATAAGTTATCTTCAGAGGATTATTAAGAGCATCACTTATCTTTCTATAAAGCTCCTTATCATCTCTTACACCAAGAAATTCTTTCAAGACATCTCTCGAAGAAATAATATTCGATATACTATCTATACTCGGTGCACAATCAACTCTGAACAAAACGGTTCTCTTCTCTTTATCAGCCTTAGAAATTTCTTTAGAAGCCTCGTATCTACATGATAAAACTCTATTAATCTCATAGATCAGATCCTTTTTTCTGAGATGATCAATTATCTCTAGAGTATTCAACTAGTCAGCCCCGCTATACTAGTTGTGTATATCTAATATTTCTTTTAATTAATTATATTGATTTAATTAATGAGTGTAATGAGGAAATCACTGATCATTGTATCAATCATATTTATAATTATGATCCTCACAGAACCGATTCTTTCGAGAGCTGATGTTGGTGGCATCGCAACAATCTATATTGATAAGAATGGAGTGGCGCATGTAGTTATTAACATTAATATCTCCCGAGGATTAAACATGATTCAGCTACCAATAAAACCTATAGTAGCAACTTTGGAAGCACAGATAAATGGTAGCGAGATCCCGATTATATATAGCAACGATACTCTTTATTTAGCATCACCATTGTCTGGGGAGGCGGTTATTAGATACATAGCTGTATCAATCTACCGTAATAATAGTTTCGAGTTGTATATAGGTGGGCAAAACCAGGTTAGATTAGTAGCTAATCCAGAAATAATTTTGTTAATAGATCCTTCAAAAATAATTTCTTCAAATATCTATCCAAACAATACCTTAGAGATATTGGTTCAGGCACCGATTAATATAACTTATATGATCAAGGTATCGTTGAGTGGGAATGAAACCACTACTATTACTACGGGGAGAGGCGAATCAGATCGATTATTATTAATCATTGCGGCAGTAACTTCCACGGTGGCAGCGGCTGCCTCAGCAACATACTTTTTCTTAACTAGATCAAGGAGAAGAGTGATTGAGGAGTTGAGAGAGATACTTGATAATGTGGATATGAGTATAATTAGGTATCTTGAGCAGAGAGGAGGCTCAGCGATGCAGAGCGAGATTCAAAGAGATCTTCTTTTACCAAAAACTACTCTCTGGAGACATATTAGAAGATTAGAGAGAGAAGGTTTTGTGAGAATTGAGAAGATTGGTCAGCAGAATAGAATAATTCTAATTAAAAAACCGAAGTCGTGAAAAAAATTTATTTATGTTTATGATAAACTATTTTCTTCTCAGGATAAGAGCGATTATTACCACGACCACTACAGCGGCTATTATCAACAGGATCAATTCTCTTACTCCAATACCCTGTGGTGGTGGGGTTGCTGGGCTTGAAACAGATGTTGTCGTGAGTGTATAAGTTGTTACTTGGTATTGTGTTGTTGCTGGAGTTTTTATCGGTGTCTCAGTCGGTGCTGCTGGTTTAGTTGTTGTTTGAATTATTCTTTGTGTCTGTATCACTACGTAGCTTATCACTGCTGATCCATTGAACGTTATTATTTGTGTTCCATCACTCAGTTTCTTGTAATCAATTATGTTGTCAGGTACTGATAGAATAAGGATACTTGGGCTCGCAACAAGATCTATTAGTTGATTTGTTGAGATAGTTAGTGTTAATACACCATTACTAATTGATGTATTAATGATGTAGCTGATCTCTAGATTTGTTGATGTACTACTCATAATCACTATAGCATTGTTATCCTCGTTATAGAACCATGAGATGCTGCTGGGTCTAATATTTATGGTTGCCTGTATAGGTTTCGCTGGTAGACTAATCATATTTAATCCATTACTAACATAAACACTCATTCTCAGTGTAGGTACGCCGTATTCATCAATATATATACTTGTTGAGGAGTACTCGCCTAAAACATTTATTATAGATGATAATGCTACTATGATCATTAGAGAAGTAATAAGATCTCTGTATACTCGAAACATTTTATGAACATCCTCACTACTTCGCTATCTCTAGATTAATCATTACTGTTATTTCATTATTCACGATGAATATCGCTGGTACACTATCTCTGTTTCTCAACGTATTTAATTGTATTAATGTCAACATAAGATCTTTCTCAACCGTTAATTCATCACCTGGTTTAACAGATATATTGAGATCTATGGATATGGCTGGGGTAATAGCTATGATAATCTTATTAACAACAATATCTACATCACCCTCATTCTTGATCTTCAGCTCCAGCTTCGTTGTGTTCCTCAGGATCTTTATTTTCCCCTCTACAAACACCTTGATTCTTGGGGTCGTAGTCTTTGTTTTCTCAGACTCTCTCTTCTCCTCTGATAATTTCTTAAGCAACTCGTAGACGGGCGTCAACTTAGCTTTTGTTAACTCTAAGACTGCTTTAGCCTGAGATAATCTCATTATAGCCTCAATAGTCTTATTAGCTTTGTAAAGTTCTTCACTCTCAGCAACTAAATTCTTTGCGATCTCAATAGATTTGTTAGTGTAATTAAGTAATTCAGGAATTACTTGTTTAAGAAGCTGACATTGATGAAGTGTTGTTGAGAGATCTGTGGAGACGTTCATGCATATTTGATGATATGTAGTGTTGATATAGTTGCTCATATTAGTGATCTCTGATATTAACTCGTATACTTGCCTGCGTAGGATCTCATACGCTGTTGCCCCGGGAACCTTATATTTTACTAAGCTAATCTCAATAATTTTCTTAAACATTTCTCTGAGATATTGAGCTCGAGCTTTTATCTCTAGTAGATCAGGGATCCATCTAGATAGATCCTCGATCGAGATATTTTTGATCTGGTTATACAAATTATTTATCTTACTCAGCAACTCATCTATTAATAGCGTCGCGTTAGTCTCATTGATAGATAAGAGATGCTGCTTCATATCAATAAGTTCTTGACGCAACTCCTCCAATTCCTCAAGTATCTCCTCGTAATACTTCAGAGATGATTTATTGAATACTTCTTTTAATCTGCCCTCCCCCTCGGTCGAGACGGTCCTTGATATATTCTCAAGAAATGATTTAGCTGCAGAGATCTTCAGTAAAGCTTCTTTTAATAAAGCCATTATATCCTCAGATAAATTATATTTACTTAATCTCTCAACAGTCTCGTTAATTAATCTTGATGCTATCTCAAGATCTTTTAATGATTTCTCGAGATCCTTGACACTCTTCACTGAATCCTCTACACCTACTCTGACTAATACATCAACAAATTTCCTGGTATTAATAACCGCTAGAACATGTTCCGCTCTCCCCAGTTCACGTATGATCTCTTTTATATTTTTGGCAGATGATATATTAGCTATTATATCATTAACAGAGATATTATACTCCTGACCCAACACCCTTAATCTATTCTCCAAAGCCTTCTTCAAACCCTCGAGATATCTCTCCTCGGATAATCCAACAGCGTATGCTCTACCCTCCTTAACCATATTCTCGATACTGGACAGGGTTTTGGAGGCATTCTTAACCCATTCACTCAACTTATCGCAACTCATAACTGAGATATTCATTGATAACAGATTCTTGATCTCGTCAACAGTTTCTTTAGATAAATTTAGTGACAAGCTCGTATTAAGTATATTGTATAGGACGAGTGCCTTAACATAGGTATTATTGCATGGCATACTTGATCTGGGCGTTGGCGTAGATGTTTGCTGAGCATTTAATACTGCTAATACGCCTGGGCTCACTACCGAGATCATTAGTAGGCTGAGGAATACTACTGATATCCATATACTCATATTTTTATTATATGAATTATCTGTGGCATACCTCATGACATATCATCTCCGAAATATACTTGGAATTCTTATAAGTTAAGGACTCTGGTGAAACCATGGTTTCGCTTCGGCGGAACTCTTATCCATCGATATATTATTAGGTATTTCTATACGGAGAATGCTTAATGTGTTGATGTGTTAGAGGGTGTGTGTTTATTTGATCTCTTAACGATTTAGTTGTGATATGAGAAACCGCTTATATATGCTCTTTAGTTATGTGTTAGGTATAGGTATATTAGTTTTCTAAGAGATAATTTCTGGTGCAATACTATGGGTTGTGTTGAGGAGGGTTCGGAGGCTCCTGATTTCGAGTTGATGGATCAGGGAGGTAGATTGTTTAGATTATCTAGTGTGAGAGGTAGGTATGTGGTTCTCTACTTCTATCCTAAGGCTATGACTAGCGGATGTACTATTGAAGCTGTTGGTTTCAGAGATCATTATCAAGAGATAACTTCACTAAACACTGTTGTAATTGGTGTGTCTAGAGACGGTGTTGAGGATATTAAGAAGTTTGCTGATAAGTATGATTTACCATTCATATTATTAGCAGATCCTGAGGGTAGGGTGATTGAGACATATTGTGTTAAGGGTCCTAGAGGATTTGCTAGAAGAGTTACTTTCTTAATAGATGATAGAGGAGTTGTTATTAAGAAATGGGGCAGGGTTGATCCGAAGAACCATGCCTTGGAGGTAATTGAGTTTCTGAGGAAGCGTCTCGGCATCAATAAATGATTCTTGAGATTTTTCGAGATGATTGGCTTGGATATGGGTTTTTTTAAGAGTGATATTACGCCTCCAGTAGGTGTTAGATTAGGTGGTTATGGTCATAGACTAGGTTTATCATCTACGCATATAATAGATCCATTGTTCCTCAGAGTTCTATACTTGTCGAATAGATCAGGTGAAGCAGTAGTCATAGCACAACTAGATCTTCTCGGGCTATATAGAGATGATGCCGATGTTATTAGGGAGATACTTAGTAAGAGATTAGGTGTTAAGAGAGAAGATGTCATGATCGCTACTACACATACACATTCAGCACCTGAAACAATTATTCCTATGTGGACACACACATTCCCCTACACGGAGGAGCAGAGAGAGTTATATGATTCTTGGAGAAAGATTTTATTCGAGAAAACAGGTGAGGTTTCAGAAGATCTTGTCTACACAGTGAGTAGGGTTGTATCGATGAGGAGTGGGTCTAGGAAAGTTCCGGGTCTATGTTTCAATAGAGCTTTTAGAGATGGTTTAATTGATGATGAGTTGAGTATAATAGGTTTTGAGAGCCGTGATCTCAGAGTTGTTGTGGCTAACTACGCGTGTCATCCGGTGACGAATGTTAGTTTAGGGATCTCAGCTGATTATCCTGGGGAGATTCATTATCAATTATCTAGGAGGGGGATCGAAACAATATTCTTGACTGGAGCGTGTGGTGATATTGATCCTATTCAGAAAGGAGTTAGGTATATGATTTATCTAGGCTCAGTACTAAGCGAGGAGATACTTAGTCTATATCTAACTAGTAGAGAGGAGATCTATTCCGAAGACCTCTCCTCATCAATGGAAGAGATCACATTCGGTGTGAGGAGACCTAGCAGAAGTATTAGCGAGTTAATGAGGGATTATGAGACTCTCAGAAACCTCTATAAAGACCCTAGAAATCTATTATTCGACTCCTCATGGATGGATCTTTTGTATCTAGATGAGGAACTAGATCTCGCAGAGAAAAAAATTAATGAGATAAAAACGATTCTACAGATAATAAGAATAGGTGATAAAAACCTAGTTATAGGGATCCCAGGAGAAATACTCAGCGAAACAAGTATAGAGCTGAAGAAAAATTTGAGGGATATGGGATACATGAATATACTAGTATCAACATACACAAACGACTACATAGGATACATACCAATCGAAAGAAGCTTCCTCGAGAATAAATATGAGGCAAGACTAGCCAAGTGGAGTTTCGTGGAGAGAGACGCTGAGAGAAAATTAAGAGAAAAGATACTTGATGTGGTAAAGAGATTAAAACTAAAATAATATGTTTATTCAGAAATCTTGATCATAAGGATCATTCGATGAAACATTAGAAACCCTAGTGAGAAACCCTGTATGGAAACCCCTCCCCTAGATCTTTGCAAGTAACTGATCTAGCAGATTTATATTAACCAATCGCCGGACATGAGGGAGGGGGTTTAAAAACTCCTCTCGCGAGAGGTTACCAGAGATCTCTCAGGAGTATAAACTCACTTATACATTTTAAATTATTTATATTCTCCTAATCCTCGCCTAGG
>CAZFDB010000048.1:0-1183 GCA_964517475.1 uncultured Desulfurococcaceae archaeon
AAATATTTCTTTAGTGTATCTAATTCATTTGTTGAGAAACTTTTCTTCAATGAAGATATTGGGATAATAACTAGGTCAGGATTTAGTTTATCTAGAGACGAGTAGTTATTATCTATTGTGAAATTCGACAAATCTCCGTATAGGATCTTAGCAAAATATCTAATTGATGGATCCAGTAATTCTGTATCATTCGAAGAGTTGAGGAGTATGTATATTGTTCCATCATATAATTCACGGATCAAGGTTTCTAATCCTGTGAAATTATTTGTGTGCGAGAGATCTATGAGTATTTTATAGGATGTGCTGTACTGATCTGTTGTTTCACCAGAGATTTTTATTGGGATTATTGATACTAACATTATTAAAAATATTGATCCTAAGATCCCTCTCAAATTAATCACACGATACAATACATCATGAATTCTTTTAAATATTCACGCCGAATAACAACTAATATCTCTTACTAATAAATTATATGGGTGTCGGAAACGGATATTAGAAGAAAGAGATTAAAAGTGCTAGTTGATGTGTGGGGTCAAATAATTGATAGAGGCATCGTATCTAGAGAAGAGGTTATTGAGTTACTGAAGAGAGAATATGAGAAGAATGGTATTGAGCCTTTCAGAGGTGTTGCTAAGCCACAGGATATATATGAGAAAGATATGATCACTCTATATCTAGTAGCTGTATATGGCTTAGGTATTCATAGAGAGTATAATGAGTTGATCGATAAGATTTTCTCAGTGGAGAAATCTCTTGAGGAGGCTTGCGAGATCCTTTATAATGAGAATGATCCTGATGTTGCTAGAGATAAGATCATTAAGTTATTTAATAGAAACCCTGACTCAGCTCTTTTATCAAAGATCTTTAGAGTAGAGATCTTGAAACACTACTTCGGTTTCGTGGATAATGATAGAATGAGTAAGATCCTTAGAAACATGATCAAGGCATTTCCCGAGGAGGAGGTTACTGTGAGAAGATTAAGTAAATTCTACATAGCCTATAGAGTAGGTGAAGCTATTTTAAGAGGAGAGATCAGAGATTGGACTAGTAAGGAAGCGTTTAAACAAGCATTAGCTGTTGAGTTAGGAGGTATTAGAGGAATACCAGATGATGAATATATCGCAAAGATCCTATCAACAATATTTGGGGCGAAAAAAGAGGTGTATTCATCAATACTAAA
>CAZFDB010000048.1:1193-7791 GCA_964517475.1 uncultured Desulfurococcaceae archaeon
TGGGTGGGGGAGTAATTGCGAGAAAAACACGGAGCTGAATCAAATAAATTTTATTATATACAGACAGAATTATTCCTTTATCAAATGAGTAGTAAAAATATTCGCATAAATTTTATGTCTAAAGCTTAAAATAAGTCTCAATATATCTTTTTAAGAGAGTTGATTATACGATGATTAGAACTGAGGTAGAGAAGAAGTACCTAGTCAATAAAAGAGGTAGAAAGATCTTTGTTGAAATTAGGAGGAGTAGCGATGGTAAGATGTTTGTTGTTATTGAGAAGAGTCTTAAGCATGTATTTATGAAAAATGATGAGGAGATGGTTTGGGAGCAAGATACTAAAGATGCTGAGGAGATAGAGTATGAGAAGCTTCCAGAAGAGGTGAGGAGAGTATTATCTCAACTAACAAGGTTCTAAGGATTAAATGGAGTGTTTTTAAGAAGATAGTGAATGAGTCTTCTGATGAGAGAGAGTCATGTGGTTTTCTAACTGGTTATAAGAGTGGTAATGTATATATTGCTGATGACGCTGTTTTTGTCAAGAATGTATCTGATGATCCCAATGAGTTTCTCATGGATCCTCTAGATACTATAAGAGCTGTTAAAGAGATTGAGAGTAGAGGTAAAGAGATCGTGGCTTTGTTTCATACTCATCTAGGTTATCCACCAATACCTAGTTTCAGAGATCTTGATGGTATGGATGCTTGGCCTTTGCCTTGGCTCATTATTAATAAGAGGAATATTGATTATAAGACATGGATTAAATCTGATGGAAGACTCGATCTTGTTGTGACCGAGATTATCCCTGATGATTAATGGGATCAGATATAATGAATCAGATCAAGCTTTTAGCAATTGATGTTGATGGAACAATAACTATTTCCTCTGATAGTTATAGATTATATACACCTGCTATAGATATCATAACGAAGTTATCGAGAGAAGGCTATTATGTAGTGTTGGTAAGTGGTAATAGTGTTCCTATGATGGTAGGATTAGCTAGATACTTAGGCGCAAGTGATATTGTGGTTGCTGAGAATGGAGGATCTATTGTTCTAGGCGACGAGATCAATTGGTTATGTGAAGAACATGAACAAAGACTTCTCGAGGAGTTAGAGGAGTATATCTCAAGATTATTCGGAGGATATCTTAAGAAGAGTTGGCAGAATAATTTTATGAGATGTGGCAAAGCTTTCAAGAAAATTCGAGATGATATAGATACTGAGACGCTGATAACTGATTTAATAAATAGACTTAGTGATGATGGCTACAAGGATCTTTATATAGCTAGTAGTAAAGTAGCTATTCACGTAAATCTACTGAAATACACCAAAGGATATGCTCTCGAGAGAATTCTTCAAAGACTTAATCTTAATTGGAGAAATGTTCTTGCTGTAGGCGACTCTGATATAGATGTAGATATGATTAAGAGAGCAGAGATTGGTTGCGCAGTTGCTAATGCCTCAACGAGATTAAGAGAAGTAGCTAATTGTTTCTCAGGGTATGAGGCTGGGAGAGGTTTCGTAGATATAATTGAGAGATATATTCTTAGAGGAGTTGGTAGAGGGGTTTTGAGCTAGTTCCTACACTTAGATCCTTCCAATATTCAGATGCTGTTTTACACATAACTTTTCTCTCAGCGCATGCTTCAAGGATCTTGTCTGAGATATTTTTCCACCAGGAATAAGTGTTTTTGGATAATATTCTGCTAATCATTTCCTCACCGACCTTATTCCTCATATTGATCATTGCTTGAGGATGTTGTCTAAGACGATCTATTATGACCTCACTCTTAGTCTCTCTAGCGAGATCAATTATTTCGATTAAGTCTTTTAAATCATCATTTATATCAGGTATAATAGGTCCTATGAAGATCCATGTTCTAATATCCTCAGAAGAAATTTTCTTAAGAGCACCTACGATCGCTAGAGGATGCGATGAGTAAGGCTCAATCAATGTCTTTATTGAGGGATCCAGAGTAGTTATTGTGAAACCCACATCGATCTTATCTCTATATCTCTTGAAGATATCAATATCTCTAATCACCAGAGCTGATTTTGTTTGGATCGATACTCGAAAATTATGTGATAAGAGGATCTCGAGGGATCTTCTGGTTAATCTGTATCTAGCCTCAATAGGCATGTAAGGATCTGTTATAGTAGATATGCCAACAACACCTGGTTTATATCTACGAACCTCTTTACTTAACACAGGGATCAAGTTTGTTTTGACGTAAATAACCTCTCCCCACCTCTCCCCAGGTTCTCCCTTCGTGAAATCTATTGCGTAGCAGTATACGCAGGCGTGTTGACATCCAATGTATGGATTCAGGCTGTAGTCGTATTCGGGTAGACCAGATCTTGATAATGCTCTCTCAATCCTGATCTCCTTAACAATAAGCTTGTTGCTATATGATTTCATTATAGTTCTCTCCCAGATCTTAGGTACTCATCTAATTTCCTTGATCCAGTAAGTATCTTAGCTATATACGACTTAGCCAACCACTTATTTAGAGAAACTCTAAGTTTCTTACCAATGATTTCTAGAGCTTCTGAGAAACTATTGACTTTATAAGGTTCGCTACTAAGCATTCTCCTAATATTCTCTCTAACGAACCACACGCCTATGGGTAATGTGAATCCCGTGTATATTTCTCTCCACAGAATAACTGTTGCTTGTCTCTTGATCCTGTGCAGATACTCTGCAACAGCTAATCTGGATGCGTAGTAGCATCCTCCTATCGAAGGATAATCACTCCTCCCACTATTTCCTTCATAGTCTATCTCTATCTCAACTTCTAATCCCCATGGATTCCATGTTGATCCTGGGAACCAAGCCTCTCCCCACTCAAACATCCATTTGAGGGGAGCAAGGATCCCTATGAAGAGATTCCCTCTAACCTCTCTTATAAATACTCTATACTCATTGATCTCGGGGAAATTCCTTATCTCATCCACAAGTTTCTCCGAGACCAAACTATCAACAGCTGTTATAGACCATCTAGTAGGCACTAACCTCCTACTCCTCCCCAGAGCACCCACGCTCAGTATCGAGGAGATCTTCTCAACACCCACACCCTCTCTATACAATATGTATATAGCCTCCGAAGCCTTAAGATCAGTGTCGTAGTATACTTTCTCGACAAGCCTCTCTATCTTAGGGGTATCACTCAACTCCACTCTACTGAGAGGAGCCCATGGACCGAGAGGAGGTGTTTCCTCAGAGAAATAGCCTCCTCTCGGAATAGATTTAAGATTCATATAGATATATACTGGTTTATGAGATAATGCCAGCTCCTGAATATCTATGAGAAGTTTATCTGGGTTATTAGCTGAGGATGCTTTATAGTGAACCCCTCCTCTAACAAGAGATAATCTAGCACCAATAAACTCCTCAAGTCTCATATTAAGCCACTTAGAGGGGTTCTCGAGAAAAGACGTATCTCCTGAGACAGGAGGTGTTGATGGATAAATACGTATATTAGGATACCCGATCCTTCCCACGAAGACAGTCGGTGGAGAAGATCCTTTCACCTCATTACTCAAATAATTACTCGAAGAAAAAATCTTTCTATACTCTCTCACAAGAATAGGGCAGTAGCTAAGCCCGCATAAATACCTAGATCCTCTACATCCAATACACAGCTCTTGAGGAATCTTGATTATTTTCCCTATTCCTCCAGAGATAAGATATATCCTAAAAATCTATTTATAAGACAACTCTCTGAGAACATCTACATAAATCTTAGTGAACACAGATTCGTGAGTAAATTAATTCTAAGATTGGTAGCGGGGCGAGGATTTGAACCTCGGACCTCGGGGTTATGAGCCCCGCGGGCTACCTGGCTGCCCTACCCCGCTGCTCAGCCCCGCCAATATATAATTATATGTGATCTGACCTTATTAATTTATCCACGATCTTTTTACAACTGGAAGCCTCGCCCTTTAGAGCGGGGAGAGGTCAGGGGTACTCGATTTCTGCTAAATATTTGCTTCCTTCATAGATCCTTAGAATTATCTTGGAGATATATTTATATTCTTTTAATTCATCATAGATCTTGTTGCTTATCTCCAGAGCTATGTTCTCTAGTGTTGCGTCTCCTCTCTCTATACGAATTATTTTGTTGAAGATATTTGTTAAAGGATCTTCTTTAACCACATAGTCTCTCGGGATTATTAATGCTCTATTAAATCTCTCTAATACTCTACTTACTCTCCTCTCCAACTCCACCAGATCTATTAAATAATCTCTGTTCTTAAGAGAACCCTCAACCAAGATCTCTATATTTAATGTGTGTCCATGCGGATAATTTAGTTCCTCACTGAAGCTTTTTGTGGTGTGTATAACACTGATCTCTAGTCCTCTAACACCAATTCTTGTTTTCGTAAGATCACACCTATGATATTAATTTTGATAAGTGTTTTATTAAGTAGTGATTGTGTTTGTCTACTGATTCTCTCAGCAGGATCTTGGAGAACGAGTTGTTGTCAGAGGATCTTGTGGAGATTAGTAGAGGTGATATAAGTGATTTGGTAGAGAGTCATAAGAATACTTTGATTTGGTGTTCTAGAAGAATTGATATGAGGGATCTTTGCCAAAAATATTTTGAGGTTACTAGAGAATTACTTCTCTCTCTGGCGAGTATAAGAATAATTAAATCACTTAAGACTAGGGATACTTCGAGGAAAGATGCTATTATAGAAATAGTTCATAAATTAAGAGATCTTTACATGAGATATCTACACGATGTCCCTATAGATCCTTTTGAGAGAATTCCTGTGAAGATGCTTGCTGATGTGAGAATAGGTGGTAAAGTTTATTTGGAGAAGAGGAGATATTTAATCCCATATGATGAAGCTATTAAACTCATTATATCTGGTCTGGCCGAGATAGCTAAGATCTAGGTAGTTGTGGTTAGCCGACTATAAAATTTATAATGCAGTATAATGGTTGTTATGAGTGGTGTATTATATTATTATTGAGATGAATGATGAGAAGAAACGTGTTTTAGGGCATGGCATAATTTACCAAGATAAATATATGTGGTTAGAGGATCTTGATAATGAGAAAACGAAGGAATTTATTGAGAAAGAAGATTTGAGGGCTAGGGAATTCGTTAAGGAGTACTCAGATAAGCTTTATAGGAGATTATTGAAGCTGTATACAGAGCCTATAGCATATAACTTCGAGATTTCATTAACAGGGTACTTCTACATATATAGAGAGGCTACGTATTATGTAAAGAGATTATTTAGGGATGGCTCAGAAGAAATTGTTTTTGACGCAAGATCAGTTGGTAAGGATATCATAATCCCGAATATCTATGTTTCTAGAAAAGGAGATTTGGTAGCAGTATATTTATCAGAGGCTGGTAGAGATGAGGGTCGTGCACTAGTAATTGATACCTCAACGAAGAGTGTTGTGGATGAGATAAGTGGTAATGTTAGAAACATAATATTTCTAGATGATCAAAGGATCTACTACACAAGATTCTTCAGAAGAGAGAAATGCCCCGATGGTACACAGCACCGTGTGAGAGAGTATTTGTGAGAGAGAGTGGTAGAGATGAGGAGATTTTTGGCTCGGGGATATCAACGGGACATTTTATAAGTATTAATAATTCCTTGGTGGCTAAGAAGATCTTTGGGATTATTAGTGAGGGTTGGGTGAGGACTTGGTTATTGGTAGGTGATCTCGGGGAGCCTAGTAGTTGGAGAGTTGTATATGGTGGTGATGGTGTGAATATCCCTATAGAATATCTCGACTCGGGCAGACTTCTATTTGTAAAATATGATCAGTTGGGTCTAGGAAGAGTATTGATCCTTGATAATAGTAGCGTGTCTGAGTTGATTAAGGAGTCTAATGAGTATTTAAGCAATGCATTTTTACTCAGAGATAAGTTGGGTCTGATATATATCTCGAGAAACTGCTCTAGTTATATAAGGATCCATGATTTAAATGGTGAGTTGATCAGGGATATTTATTTTGATAAACCGGTCACTGTGCAAAACATTGCTGTGGAACCTGATATGCTAGGCGCGGTTCTTGAAACAACATCTTTTACTCAGAGAATAAAGGTTTTGAGACTTGATTCATTAAATAATTCTTTAGAGGAGATATATTCCTCTAACGAGATAAGAGATGTTTCTATTGAGGATAGATGGGTTGATTCATTTGATGGGACAAAGATACACTACTTCGTTATTAAGAGGAGAGGTTCTGATGAGAGGAGGGTTTTGGCGTATGGATATGGTGGGTTTAGTATAGCGTTAACACCAATGTATTATCCATGGGCAATACCATTTGTTGAGGATGGGGGAGTTTTCGTAATAGCTAATCTGAGGGGTGGTTCTGAGTATGGTGAAGAGTGGCATAAAGCAGGTATGAGAGAGAAGAAGATCAATGTATTCAGAGACTTTATTGCTGTTATAGAGGATTTGGGGAGGAGGGGGTCAGAGGTTGTTGCTATGGGTGGTAGCAACGGTGGGTTGCTGGTCGCGGCCACAATGATTATGAGACCTGATCTTCTGAAAGCTGCTGTTATCGGATACCCGGTTCTCGATATGCTCAGATTCCATCTACTGTACATAGGTAGGGTGT
>CAZFDB010000049.1:0-7709 GCA_964517475.1 uncultured Desulfurococcaceae archaeon
CAGATCGCATTTGGATCAGCTAAGGATAAGATAGGGTTAACAATACCGTATTCACAAGTAAAAGGTGTGAAGATAGCTGATGTTATTGCTGCTTATGAGAAAGGTAGAGATGCTGTTGAGGAGCTTCAGAGGAAAATACCTCTGTATGAAGCATTGCTAGAAATGGTTATTAAACACGTACCTAATCCAAGAGAGGCTCAGACTTATAGAATACCTAAGATATGGAAAGGGCCTATCGATAGTGATATTGCTAAGGCTATGATAAGAGCGGATCCTGATGGACCAACAATTTATCTTATAAATGACATGAGACATGATCCGCACGCCGGTTTAGTTGCGACAGGAAGAGTATTATCTGGTTGGTTGGAAGAAGGTAAAGAACTATATCTGGTCAATGCTAAGATGAGTCAGAGAGTACTTCAAACAAGTCTTTATATGGGTCCATTCAGAGAACCTGCCGATAAAATATATGCGGGTAATATAGCTGCGGTACTAGGTTTAGACAAGGCTAGATCTGGTGAAACAGCTGTTGACCCATCTTTGAAAGAGGTTATGGTTCCATTTGAGAAGATCTCTTATATATCAGAGCCTGTGGTCACAATAGCTGTTGAGCCTAGGACACCTGGTGAATTAACTAAGATGGTTGAGGCTTTGAAGAAACTTATTATAGAGGATCCTAATCTTGTATTGAAGATAAATGAAGAAACAGGTGAATACCTCCTCTCAGGAATGGGTCAGGTTCATCTAGAGGTTGCATTAACGCTACTTAAGGAGAATTTCGGTGTTGAGGTGAAGACGTCTGCTCCTCTAATAATTTATAGAGAGACTATAAGAGGATCTTCACAAATTCTTGAGGGTAAATCACCTAATAAACATAATAAGCTGTATATAAGTGTTGAGCCGTTGAATGAGGAGACAATAAGGTTAATTGCTATGGGTGAGGTCTCGGAGGATCAGGATCCTAGGGAGAGAGCAAAGATTCTTAGAGACAAGGCGGATTGGGACTATGATGAGGCTAGGAGAATATGGGCAATTGATGAGAACATAAATGTTTTCGTGGATAGAACATCAGGTGTTCAGTATCTCAGAGAGGTTAGAGACACAATAATACAAGGATTCAGATTAGCTATGAGAGAAGGACCTTTAGCAATGGAGCCTGTGAGAGGAGTAAAAGTTATTCTACACGACGCAGTCATACACGAGGACCCGGCTCATAGAGGACCTGCACAACTGTACCCAGCTACCAGAAACCCAATATATGCTGGGATGCTCATGTCTAAACCAACTCTCTTAGAACCAATACAGAAACTTGATATTAAAGTCCCCATGGATTACATGGGTGAGATAACAGCTATTATTAGTAGGAAGAGAGGAAAAATACTTGAGGTTCACGAATTATATGGCAACTGGATAAGAATTATATCCGAGATACCCCTCGCGGAAAGCACAGATCTTGCTCAACAACTAAGAGGAGCAACAGCTGGGAGAGCTCTCTGGGGCACAGAATTCGCCAGATGGTCCCCAGTGCCTGAGAGTATGCTACCAGGTCTAATAGCTAGTATCAGAACTAGAAAAGGATTAAAACCAGAACCTCCAAAACCCGATGATTTCCTAGGACCCTGATCCTGAATCAGTTAAATTATTTCTTGATTTCACAGCAATTTCTAATCTATATACTGCTCCACAGACTAAGCATGTAGTTACTCTCTCAATTCTCTTACCCCTATTTCTTATTCTAACACGTGAAGTTTTTCCAGGTACTAGTGGCGTGTAGCATTTTTTACAATATAATCTCTTGATCTCTGGAGGTATTCTAACATTAGTTTCTCTCCTCATCTCCTCAATAATTCTAATAGCGTTTCTAGCGAAATCCAGCTTATCTCTATCAACCCATTCAAAAGCTACTTTGATCAGGATCTTGGTCCGCTGAATCACAAGATCTATTAACACAGCTCTTCTACTCACCAACTCTATATCAATTATAAGTCATAATCGAAACATTTTATAAGTCTCAACTAGTTAATGAGGATAATCGCATGTCTCTCAATAAAAGATCAATTATTTACAGAGGTGTAGAGAGTCTATATGGAGCAATAATAATAACTATGCTCATACTATCATTCATATCTATTTATCTCGTATATAAAGAGGATCAGATTAGAAGCTATGATGATATAATGAATTCATTAGATCTCGAATACGAAAGATTATTAGAGAAAATATATGTTGTTGAAGTAAATTTATCTTCGAACCAGATCTTCTTGAACTCGAATATAGATACAGACATAATTGGAATATTATTAATCAACAATAGTTCTACATATTACATTAATTTATCAAATAATTCTGTAAGATTAGTTGCGGGAGAAACTAATTCATTACCCGCGAATCTCTCTTCGGAAATACTTAATTACGCGAAGCAAGGATACAAGATCTATTTGTTATCAAAGAGAGGTAATATGATCCTGTTGAATATAGATCCTTTTATCAGGAGAATAAGTGATGAACCTATTTACAAATTATTTGATTATGTATTTTACGCCGAGAAAGATGTTTATTACATAATCTATGGAAACTGGGATGTGTATGTGTACAATCAGACACTTGGTTCACCACAGATCTATCCCTATGTGTATTTCTGGGATATTAATACAAGCTACACAATATTTAAAGCCCCGGAGAACACCTATATATATCTAAAAAGTTCTTTTCAGAACCGAAGTATTCTTGAAACAAAAAAATGGTTCAAAGCGCCCACTATATTATATGCTCAAGATCCAACGGATTTAAGAATTGTGTTCAATATATACCTAGACACCCCATATCTTGGTCGCTGGGTAACGATCTATTGGGGCTCCGGCATCACCAACATAACATATTACTACAACGGGAGCATAGTGATTAACACAAGTGCCTCATGGGTGTATCCTGGAGGTTTACAGGCTTATTGGAGATACTCGAATTCTGTTCCTCCGAAAATCTATAACTTTACAGTAATAGTAAAGAACTTTGGTCTACCAATCATTGTTAGAGTATATCATACTTTAATAACTCAGGACCAGGTTTATAGATTCATAGTAGGTCTTGCATGGACAGGGACAACTAATGATTACTACTTCCCTTACCTATTCTCATCTATTAATTTCATTAATGGGAACGAGTATGTTGGAAGTGATCTTTACAAGAATATTGATTTCTCGTTCAATGTTCCACCAGGCATGCCCACTCAAGGACCATCTCCCGAGGCTAATGAAGTAGATTTCTACGCAGGGATTGTTGGATATATTGCTAGTAAATATTATCTAAATACATTCAATGTAACGATATATAGCCCGATCAATGGATACATATTAGCTAGTAATGGGAACAAGATTTATGACTTATCCCCGCAGATCTACTACGGTTGGAGTTATAGATAGAAGAAATATCTCATTCAGTTTTAGTTTCAAAACATTTCTTTAATAACTCAACTGTTCTGATATTCTCATCAATCGATGTAACCACTATGCATCCATTGAATTCAAGTATTAGTAAATACTTCAAAAAATCCTTAGCTGAGAGATCAGGGAATTCTTTCTTAAGATTTTTGTATAGATCTGCGTCTATCATAGATCCACCAGAATCTTCTAATTCCTCTAATAATGCTCTAATCACATCTGTTTTCGTATATCTCTTCACAAAAATCACCTTAGTATAATTTATGTATATGAAGTTTTAGAAATATTTGGTGAGACTTTAATCTTATATGATCGATGAGTTGGCTATGAGTATATTGATGTAGTTATTGTTTTTCTAGGTACTTTCTGCTTAGCTCTTAAACCCCACATTTCATAGAATCTTATCATATCCTCATTCAGCGAAGGCTTAATCTTCTCCAGAGCCTTCATGAAATGCCTCATTTCTACCTTCGCGGCATTTATATCTTCTCTAAGAGCATATAAACCAGCTTCTCTAACCACGGCGGTGATATCAGCTCCTGTGTATCCTTCTGTGGCTCTTGCTAAGTACTCCAGATCCACGTCTTCAGCCAAAGGCATCTTTCTAGTATGCACTTTAAATATCTCGATCCTCGATCTATAGTCTGGTGGAGGAACATATATTAATTTATCGAATCTCCCTGGTCTAAATAATGCTGGATCAAGCAGATCAGGTCTATTCGTTGCCCCAATAATAAACACGTTTCTCATAGACTCAATACCGTCGATCTCTGCTAGTAATTGGCTCACTATACTCTCCATGACATGAGTACTCTCACTATAAACACCTCTTGCTGGGAACAGAGCATCTATCTCATCGAAGAATATTATTGCTGGGGCGTATAATTTAGCTTTTCTAAAGATCTCTCTAATAGCTCTCTCACTCTCACCAACCCATTTACTCAGAAGCTCAGGTCCCTTGACCCATATCATGTGAGCACCACTCTCATTAGCTATAGCCTTACCCAGCAAGGTTTTCCCCACGCCCGGTGGCCCATATAGAAGTATTCCTTTAGGAGGCTCAATACCTAGTCTCTTATAAACAATAGGATTCTTAATAGCCCACTCAATTGATTCAACAAGTTCTTGTTTAACCTCATCTAAACCTCCGATATCACTCCATTTAACATCAGGGATCTCGATACGAACTTCTCTTAATCCACTCGGAGTAATCTCTTTATACGCCTCAAGAAAATCATTCATCGTAACTCTCAAATTCTCAAGTACTTCGGGATTAATACTGTCTTGGTCAAGATCATTAATATTAATACTTCTCCTTATAGTTCTTAGAGCCGCCTCCTTAACCAAAGCCGCTAGATCAGCTCCTGTGAAACCATGTGTTATCTCAGCTAATTTTTCTAGGTCCACATCCTCTGCTAATGGAACATTTCTTGTGTGTATCATTAATATCTCTAATCTACCATTCTTATCTGGTATCGGTATCTCAATTTCTCTATCGAATCTCCCGGGTCTTCTAAGAGCTGGGTCGACTGCGTGGATCCTGTTTGTGGCGCCTATAACAATAACGTCTCCCCTACCCTGCAATCCATCCATTAAAGTGAGGAGTTGCGCAACAACTCTTCTCTCAACCTCACCAACAACTTCATCTCGTTTAGGTGCTACAGCATCTATCTCATCAATAAATATTATAGCTGGGGCATTCTTACGAGCCTCCTCAAAAATCTCTCTTAATCTCTGCTCCGACTCACCATAGAATTTACTCATGATCTCTGGACCATTGATTGCTATGAAGTATGCACCTACTTCATTAGCCAAGGCTTTCGCAAGTAATGTTTTCCCAACTCCTGGTGGCCCGTACAGAAGTATTCCCTTAGGAGGCTCAATACCTAATTTCTTGAAGATCTCGGGATATTTCAGAGGTAGCTCAACAAGTTCCCTTACCTTAAGAATCACGTCCTTCAAACCGCCTATGTCGTTATACGTGACTCTAGTGATACGAGACAACTGAACAGGTTTATCAAGAATTTTTATCTGTGTCTCACTAGAGATATAAACAACGCCTGGGGGTCTTGTCTGAACAACTATGAACGAGATTGGTTGACCGAGTATTGGTATATAGATCATGTCTCCCTCAACAACGGGGTGTTTATCTAATCTCTTCCTTATATAGTTAATGAATGATTGATCTATTGGGGAGAATGATGTGTGGGTCTGGGCAGGAGCTATCTTGATGATCTTTGCCGGTTGAGCATATGCTTTTCTAACAATAACTTTCTCTCCTAGAGAAACATCAGCATTTTTTCTAACAAGAGGATCAATTTTAATTATCCTCGGATCATCCTCACCATAACTAGGCCATACAATACCAGCAGTCTTCTTCCTACCCTCAATCTCAACAAAATCACCGGGTTCAAGTCCCAGCTCCTTTAGAACAGAAATATCAATCTTAACTTTACCACCCATAGCCTCTCTAGTCTTGAGCTCATCAACTATCAGTACAACCTCTTTTTTACCAGATGATCTCTTAGTATCTTTATTCGTCTCCTCTCTAAAATCCTCGGGTTGATTAGGATTATTGCTCAATACCTATACCCCACCTGATTATTTATGGGTTAACAGGGTCTAAAAAACAATATGTTCGGTAAATACGCGGATACTAATAATTTAGTTTCTACAACTGAGAATAAGAAGAGTATGAGAAGATTTTCTTGAAATAGAATTAATATACTTAAATCAATCAATTTTAGAATACTCTCGTAACCAACTCTACTTCGATTTCCTCAACTTCATCTAATCCTCTTAATATATTCTCGATTTCCTCGGTGCCACCCTCAGTCTCCTCCGGAAATACTATGAAGAGTCTCAATGTCTTGTAGCCGTAGGCAAGATCCTCTGTCTCATATCTAAGTATCTTGTATCTAGATGGGAGATTAGATGATATCTTATTAACCAACTCAGTAAAATCGCTCAATAAATCCTTAGGATAAATTTTTATAACTGAGATCACATCAGCCAATTAATTCACCTCTAAGGTCCCTCATAACCACATATAGGACATTTATATGGTACTCCAGATGTTCTGCACTTATAGCATCTCCTAATAATATACTTCCCGCAATTAGGACATGGAAAACTAACAGATTTTTCATGTGGAGCAATTATTTTTTTGCAAGAGGTGCATACTGGCAGAGATATCTCCTCAGCAACAGCTGGTCTTCTAAGTCTCGTTGATAAAGCCATTCTTTAATGACCTAATTATCTATATGGATTAGCGCTTATAAAGATATTAGATCAGTTGTATACTTATTATAGATTTATTAATCAACAACAATTGGTGAGTAATTCAGTGGAGAAGAAGATTAGTAGAGAAAGTTTCTTTGTCGAAAAAGTTAGACCTGTTGAGATAGATGAGATGAGAAGTATTAAAGATCTACTTGCTTCGATGAGAGATACAGCTTATCAAGGAAGAAGACTTGGAGAAGCTTTCGATATATTGGCTCAGATGCTGAGAGACAAGAATGTAACGATCTATATGGGCTTAGCTGGTTCAATGGCTACTGCAGGTATATGGAGAATTATTACATGGTTCATAGAACGTGAGTATATAGATGTTCTGGTCTCAACCGGAGCTAATGTTTCAGAGGATATTTATGCTGGTCTAGGATTCCCATATGGTAAAGGTTCTTCGTGTATAGATGATTCGATGCTTCTTGAGTATAAAATAGATCGTTTCTATGATGTTTATGCAGATGAGTACTTATATAGAGAAATGGAGAAGTTGTTGAAGGAATTCATAATTGATTTACCAAAAGACTATATATATTCATCAGCTGAATTCATGTATTTACTTGGGGCTAGATTAGATAAATTAGGTGTTGATTCGATAGCTAGATCAGCTTATAAGAAGAAAACACCTGTTTTCGTCCCAGCAATAGTGGATTCAGGGTATGGTATTGCCGCGATCCTAGCTAAGTTCGAGAGAGGAGGTAGAATTATCATTGATCAATTCAAAGATTTTGAGCAGATGATTGAGATAGCTGAGAAAAACCTGGATTCAGGGGTCATATATATTGGTGGTGGAGTTCCTAAAGACCTTATACAATTAGTGGCGGTTGCGAAAGCATTATTAGAGGAGAGAAGATCTGGTAGAGAATTAGTTAAACCACATAAATACGCAATTCAATTAACAACAGATCTTCCTCAGTGGGGAGGGTTGAGTGGAGCTACGTTAGAAGAAGCTATTAGTTGGGGTAAGACGAGACCGGGAGGATC
>CAZFDB010000050.1:0-7665 GCA_964517475.1 uncultured Desulfurococcaceae archaeon
TGAAGCCGCATAAAACATTTTTTAGAATATATGCCAAGTCTCTCAGCTCGTCCTCACCTAGATCAGTTAAGTACTGCACGTGTCTCAGAGGATATATATGAGCCTCAAATGGCCAGTGGCTGAAGAATGGCATAAAAGAGATCCAATGTCTAGTCTCAAGTAGTATTCTACTATTATCTCTCTTCTCAGCATCTATTACGCTACAGAATAAGCATCTATTATTCTCCTCATAGAATTTTTTCGAATTAATTAATTCTCTCTCTACTCTCGAGGGCACGAAAGGCGTAACATAGATCTGGCTGTGGGGATGGGTTAGTGAAACACCTATTTCCCTACCCTTATTCCTGAACCAAAGAAAATATTTTGCGTAAGGCTTCCCACTCTCCTCCGAAATCTTCTCTGAAATTGCTCTAAGAACCTTGAGTATCTGATCAATTGATAAATCACTTAAATCATCCAGGTCATGAATAGGTGTCTCAACAACTACGTAGCATTTACCCACTGCACGAGACTTTCTATAGAAGTGATGTGGTTCTGGCTCAGGAGCATCTTCTCTAAGCATAGGGTATCTATTCTCGAGAATAAGAACATCCCATCCATAACCAGTTTCAGGAGTGCCTGGGCAGAATGGGCAGTAATTCGATGGTTGCCAAGGTCTTCTCCTCCTGATATCTGATACCATAACCCACTCATTAAGTAATGGGTCGTGTCTAAGCTCTATGAACCCATGATCATCTTCTCTTCTCATGAACTATGATCCCTCGATCAATAGAAACTATATATCCCCCAGCCACCAATCTCTCACCCAGTATCCTAGAAAGTATTTTCTCAGCAGATCTTCTATTCCTCGCTAAGACAACAACTGATCCTCCCAGCCCAGCACCACTCAACTTCGCTCCCAAAGCCCCGTGCTCCAAACTCTTCTTCACAATCTCATCAATTATCGGTAGACTCACCTCGTAGAATTTACTAAGCATAACATGTTGATAAGTCATAACAACACCTAACTGATTCAAAGGATCAGATGATGGCTTAAGATCAATTTTAAAGAAATCTTTCACGACATCAATCATCTCTCTCATAAATACAGGATCTGCTTCCCCTCCCCTTAATATATTAAGTGCCTCGAGAGTGCTTCTATGCGTCTTCAATGTATATATGATCCTGCTCGAATAAGGATGCGGCACAGAGTCTAGGTACACTCTTAGATCATCGTAATCAAGATGCTCCCACTCAACATCGTAGTACCTCATACCCAACCTCTCTCTTAAATGGCTCGGGACTAGATTAACCAGTATCTCTAAACCACGATCTATCTCAGCCTGTCTCTTAGGATGAATATCAGCTGTGCTGTGCCTAATACCTGTGTCAAAAATAATGAAGAATCCTTGATCAAAAGATATTTCATGAACTTTATAAGGAGGTTTGGTCTCGATCAAAACAACTCCTCCAAAGGCTGAGGAGTATTGATCAAGTCTACCACAAGGTATACCCATGACATCATGCTCGGCAACATAAGCTAACTCAGCGATCTCCTCTCTCGAGAGTCTTAGATCAAAGAACTCATTTAACGCAGCTATGAAAGAGACTAGTAATGTCCCACTACTACCCAGACCAGACCCTATGGGAACATCACTATCAATCCAAGCATTAAAAGACTTAATATTATAATTCTTCAGACGAAGAGTAATTATCGCGGCTCTCAAATAATTACCGAAGAATCTTTCTTTACCAACATTTATTCTCTCAGGATCGAAGTACTCAATATATCTCTCGCCAAGATCCCTCATATTCCTAGACCCAACAACAATTCTGTCACCAACGGATCTACCCACAGCAACATATGTTCTCAAATTAATACCCACGGCAACGACAGGGAGACCCTTATAATCCTGATGAGTATTTAGAAAATCTATTCGACCAGGCGCAGAAACTATAATCTCCGGATATCTAGAAAAGATCTCCTCATAACCCTCTCTGACCCTCACAACATATTTATCTGATGATCCCGTCATTAACTACACCGCCTATTAATTCTCTAAATATCATGTTTTCACAAGATATATATAGATTAGATCCTTGGTCAACATTAATTTGATAACCAGATCCTTCATAATCTATCAATAGACTTATACTTTATCTATATCTCAATTTATTATGTATCGTGGGGACATGTCTATTACACAATCCTATGGAAACATAATTCGTTTTATATATGATATAATAATCGATGCGTGTTACACGAGATGTTCGCAGGTGTATTAATGTGATGACTAAACTAAGTATCTTATCAGGATCGATGTAATATATGTGATCTAAGGGTTATATGATGAGTACGAGAAATAGATCTAGGATTAGTATTAGGAGAAAAAAATTATTTGGTGAGTATTTAACACCGAGGGAGTTATTCAGAAAATATATTGAGCCCGAGATAAAAGATCTTATCTACGAATATGTGTGGGTTGATTTATTTGCTGGGGAGGGTGACTTGATCCTCCCCATACTAAATCTTGTTCCCATGGATCGTAGAATAGATTTCTTCGCTAAACATATCTATCTATTTGATATCCAGAGCATCATGGTTGAGAGAGCTATTGAGAAAGCTTCTAGATACGGGATCCCTAGACATGTGGCTGAGAAAAATATTATTCAGCGAGATACTTTACTGAATTACCCGAAATTTATTTTTGAGAAAGATCTGCCTATTTACCATATTACTAATCCACCATATCTCTACATAGGCTACATAGCTAAGCATGAAGAGACACATGATCTACTCAAATATTTCAGTGGTGAGAACAAGGGTTACCAAGATCTTTATCAAGTGGCTCTGGCCAATGATATGAGACATGGTGTGGAGAAAATGATTTATGTGATCCCAACAAATTTCTTCTTTGGATACTCTGTTTCGAATAAGATTAGAAGAGATCTTCTCAAGATCTATATTGTTAAGAAAGTCTATTTCTTCGAGAAACAAATATTTAGAGACACTGGTACCAATGTAGCTATATGTTTCTTCGAGAGAAAGAAGATCCCTGGGCAAGAGCCACAGATCTTTGAAGGATACAAAGTGACTGGGAGTGGAGAGATGGTTAAGAGAAGATATATTCTTAGACCTGAGAATAATTATAGAGCTGGTGATGAATTTAATGAATTTGTGAAGAGACTCAGATCCTCTAGACCTCTTAGAATAAAATTCTACTTAACATTAAATGAGGTTTCGCGGAACAGGGGTGATTACGCAGTTGAGATTATTGATGCAAACTCCTATAGTAAGGGAGGTTATAGTAAGAGGATAATTTATGTTAATAAGGAACTGTATGATAAGATTAGATCGAATATATTATTTGTTAAAACACTTGATACAGGATCCCTAGACGGTAGAGCTGGTTTGTATGTGATTAGAGATGTGTTTGGTGTTGATGGGATCTTGGTGACAAAATCCCCTTACAGAACACATCCAATACAAATCTTTATTGAGCCTAGATTAAGTGAGGAAGAGCAGATTCTTCTCATGAAATACTTTAATTTAATCCTGGAATACTTAAGAGAATTAACTGATAGTGAGTTCATGACAACGTATAAATACTCTAATAGTCTATATACAAGAAAGTATCTTGGTTTGAAACAAGTTAGGAAGTTAATAGAAACTTTTCCATGGCTGGAGCTTGATGATTCGGAGAAGAGATTTTTCAGAGATCTTGTATTGAGTGGGGAGGTGAGTAGATTATTAGAATTCCTTAGAAAGAGAAGATCCATTATTTAAAAACCTTTGTAATTAATTTATAATACATTATTATTTTCGTAAGTATTGTAATTAATATGAGATCCTCAAATGAGTGTGAAAGAGATCCTCTTAACAGATCGAGAATTAATTGAGAGGATAAATAGTATTAGGATCCCGGTACTATTCTATGATAACAAGTGTAGCGTGTGCTATGACATAGCTAGCTTCCTCCATAGATTATTTAGAAAGAGATTACTCGTGATAGGTGAGTTTAGTGAGGATGCTTCTTGGTTGAGAGAATTAGTTGGTTTTGAGGAGTTTATTAAAATGCCATGGTTCTATGATCCTGAGAAGAAGATCTTGTATGGTGGAAGATCTATGTTGCTCCCAATACTGAAGTATTTTACCAAGTCATTTTTTAGGTCATTTGAGAAAACTGTTTTTAGAGATACTAGACCTGGGACTTGCTCAGCGATTCATCCATGTTCTTATTTTGGAGGCTTGTTATATGTACTGAGGATTTCTAGAAGGATTAAGTTTGTTATTAAGTAGATCTTTTCCAGATCTATATTCTTTTCCTGATTCTCGGGTTGGTGTATTCTTCTATTGAGAAACCTATTAATGTGAATCCTGTTCCTAGGAGTGCTATGAATAATCCTGGTACAAAGATCCATAACCAGAGATCTAGTTGCATAGCATATGATGCTTGTGCATGCCTAAGTATCTGACCCCAGCTCTTCACAGTCGGATCTCCGAGACCGAGGAAGCTCAGCCCAGCCTCAGTTAATATAGCTGATGTTGTGCCCATCACGAACTCAGCTATTAGTAGGGGTGCTAGGCTTGGGAGAATATGTTTGAACATTATTCTGAGACTACTCGCACCGAGAGCTCTCGCCGCCTCCACATAATCTCTGTTTCTAAGACTAAGTACCTGGGATCTAATGATTCTTGCTCCACCGACCCATCCAAAGAATGCTAGTATCAGAATAATATTGTTTAGACTAGGTCCTAGATAAGCTGCTAATATAATGATTAGTGGTAGGGATGGGAGTGCAAGCATTATATCAATTACACCTGATATTACCTCATCCATATACTCACCTTTGTAACCCGCTAATAACCCAGCTATTAAACTAATTAGTATAGCTATACTTGATGCTGTGAAACCAACGTATAGACTTGTTCTCGAGCCATAAACAACCTCACTCCATATATCTTGACCAATATCATTTGTCCCCAACCAATGTTTTGGCGATGGTGGTTGGAGAGGCTTATCCACTGTTTCATACGGGTCGTAGGGAGCTATTCCATCAGCGAATATAGCCATGAACACGAAGAACATCACAATTGAGAAACCTATTAAACCCTTAGTATTCTTAATCAAGATCTCTTTCAAAGCCTCAGCAGGCCTCGTCACAGCCGATGCTCCTCGAGACATCATCTCCTCTCACCATACCTTATTCTTGGGTCAAGTAACACGTATATGAAATCAGCTATTAGATTAGCTAATATAATAGTTATTGAGAGCATGAAGAAGGCTGCGTTGAGAACTGGGTAATCCTTATATATAATTGATTGATAGATTAGGAATCCTAGACCTGGGTACGAGAATATTGTCTCAGTGATTATGGAGCCGCCTATGATATACCCTGCTCTGATAGCAAGCATCGTGACTGGTGGTAGAAGAGCGTTTCTAACAACAATTCTCATAACCTTACTCTCAGGTAACCCAATTGCTCTTGATACAAAAACAAAATCTTCTCCGAGTAAATCAATCATTGAGTTTCTCATAATCAAGGCGTAGGAGGCGTAGGCTGTTAAAGTAACTGCTAGGACTGGGAGAGCCATGTGACTTAGAACATCAGCGATGTAATCTATTGGTGAATGATATATTGCTCCTGGGGTCAGTGCCTGACTTATTGGAAAGATTCTTAGTTTGTATCCGAGGAAGTATTGTAGTAATAGCGCCAACCAGTAATACGGGATGGCGTATACTATAACCGCAGATATTGTTATCGATGCATCCACAGCACTACCTCTTCTCCACCCAGCGATCATTCCCAGTATTATTCCTGTTAAACCCACGGTAACAGTTGTTGTTCCTTGTAGAAGAAGCGTCCATGGTAGTCTCTCCATAACGATCTCATAGACTGTTCTGGGATAATATTGATAGCTGAAACCCCAATTACCTGTGAAGATACTCTTTATATAAGCTATGAACTGTTCATGTAGAGGAGCATCTAATCTCCACTCCCTAGTCAATATATTAACGGCCTCCGGCGGAAGCTGATGCTCATTGGCCAGTATAGATGCTGGGTTCCCAGGCATTGCTCTTGGTAGAATGAAGTTTATTATGAGTATTATGAAGAAAACTATTAAAGATCTGATTAAACGCTTGTATAAGTAAGTTTGCGCAGTGGCCAAAAACACACTCTCCCAGGACAGGATATGCTAGATGCTATTTGAAGCTATTTTCTTCTAAGCATAACAGTCGCTAAAGCAATAATCAAGATAACAATTACCGCAGCCATTGCGATCAATGTGTAGTTCTCGGCTGGAGCTGCTGAGGGGGTGGTGGTAGGTGTTGGTTGAATAAAGATTGTTGTTGGGATCATAGTTTGTATAGTTTGTGTACCTATTATTACCTCGGTCTGGGTCAGTACCTGGGTCCTGATCTCTGTAACAACCTCAGGTTTCTTAGGCGCTACTTGCAATAGAGATATTTTGCTTGTGGGTCCCTCCGCCTCATTCCAATTAACGAATCTATCTGTTTTATAAGCTGTCATTGAGAACTTAACGTAGAGTGGGAGTAGTGGAAGATCTCTTGCTATAACCTCTTGGATCTTGTAAACAATCTCTCTCCTAGCATTAGGATCCATTGTTGTTCTCTCGAGGTCTAGTAAATTATCCATCTCAGGATTCCTGTACCTAGCCCAGTTCCTAGCTGCGTAAGTCCCTATTGGTGGTGCTTGTGAGCTATGGAATCTTTCATATAGGTACCAGTCAATATCAGTTGTAATAGACATCCCGATACCCATAAAACCAATATAGAAGTCCCCAACACCTTCCAACTGATCCACTGTGCCTAGTGCCTGAGCACTTACTTTAGCATCAATACCTATCTTCTTTAGCCACGAAGCTATCAACTCCGCAGATCTCTCGAATTCGGTGACTCCCGATATTGTTAATATCGTGAAACTCAGCTTGGTTCCATTAGGAGTGACCCTGATCCCTTCAGGGCCGAGCTTGAATCCTAGATTATCAAGTATTTCATTAGCCTTCGTCAAATTCTGTGGTCTATACGTTACATTAGGGTTGTACCATACTCCGAATAATGGTTGTATCCATCCATCAGTTGCTGGATACGCGTATCCTAACATAACGAGATTCACTAAAACTTTTTTATCGATGGCGTAGGCGATTGCTTCTCTGAATTCTCTTATATTAAATGGGTATTTATCATTGTTGAAACCGATCCATCTCAGAATACCTGAGCCATTGAGAACAACTATTCTTATACTAGGATCTCTTATTAATACGGGAACGAGTTCAGGAGCGACTGTGGCTGCTGTGATCGCGTCTATATCTCCTTTCTGTAGACCTAGCATTAATGTATCAGTACTCTTATACAAAACAATAGTTATCTTATCAATCTTAGGTTTGCCTAGGAAGAAATCAGGATTAGCAACCAACTCAATTGAGACTCCTGGTGTGTATTTCAGGAATTTGAATGGTCCGCTACCAATTGGATTATCCATATTCTTGAAAGTTGTTGGATCTACTTTAGACCATATATGCTCAGGTAATATAGGTATTAGAGCACCGACGTAGAATAGTGCTGGGGCAAATGGTTTAGATAATTGAAACACTACTGTTCTATCATCGAGAGCTTTTACATCAGCAATATATTTTCTGAGACCCCATTTATCTAATTTATC
>CAZFDB010000051.1:0-7644 GCA_964517475.1 uncultured Desulfurococcaceae archaeon
AGTAGATTTCGTATTACTAGACTCCACAGGAGAGTTAGTTGGTCTACCTCACGCCTACAGAGATCCTAGGACTAACGAGGCTGTTGAGAAAATAACTGAGAAGATCTCTCGCGAAGAACTATATAAATTAACAGGTATACAGTTCATGAGGATAAACACTATATATCATTTATATGCGATGAGACTGAGGAGAGATCCTAAACTTCATATAGCTAATAAATTTCTTATGATACCAGATCTATTCCATTACTGGTTATCTAAACTTGATCTTGTTGAATACACAAATGCGTCAACAACACAGCTACTAGATCCTTGGAGAAGAAAATGGTGTTTCGAGATCATAGATAGACTTGATCTACCTAAACACATCTTCCCAGAAATATTCGAAGCAGGCGACTTGAGAGAGAAGATGAGGAGAGACCTCTTGGAGGAGCTGGGTATCGGAGGAGAGATCCAGGTGACTCCACCTGCTACACACGATACAGCATCAGCTGTAGCTGCTGCACCAATGGTTTCTGAAGACACAGCTTACATTAGCTCGGGGACGTGGTCCTTGATCGGTGTTGAGATTAGGGAGCCTATAATTAATGAATTAAGCTACAAATATAATTTCACGAATGAGGGAGGTGTTTTCGGAACAATAAGGTTTTTGAAGAATGTTCAGGGTATGTGGATTATTGAGGAGATTAGAAGGATCCTTAAAGAGGAGGGCGGCATAGATCTATCATATAAGTATATTAGCGAGATACTATCTAGTGGTGAGAGACCTCGTGTGTTAATAGATCCTGATTATGAAGAATTTGTGTCACCATCAAACATGATTATTGTTATTCGAGAATATCTTAAGAATACTGGCCAGGAATATGATCTGGGTCTGGGGGATATTGTGAGAAGTGTTTATTTCAGTCTAGCTATGAAATATAGATATGTTATTGAATTAATCGAGAAGATTATTGGGAGGAGGATAAGAACTATAAATATTGTTGGTGGTGGTGCTAGGAATAATGAACTGAATCAATTGATAAGTGATATTAGTGGAAGAAAAATCTTTGCAGGTCCCTACGAAGCAACATCTATAGGTAATTTATTAATGCAGGCAAAAGGTCTAGGGATAATAAAGTCATTAAACGAGTTGAGAGAATATGTTAGAAACTCAGCAGAGATCAAAATATTTGAACCAGTTAAATCAGGTGAGTACGAGGATCTATATGATAAGTTCCTAAATATAATTGGTTCACGTATCTGAAAAAAGAATTATTTATATAAAATTATTCTTAATCCACCGAAGCCTAATGGTCTCAGAATATATTCTTCTCTCCATGTATTATCTATCACATAGAATGTTTCAGGACCTGTCCAAACAGGATCTTCTCTATGCAGAGGTCCAAAAGTATTTCTTAAACTACTAACTAATCTAATCACTAACTTATTCACACCCTTCACAAGATACTTACTTATATCAAACCTAGACCTTCTACTGAATATAAGTGGTGGAGTTCTGTTCCCGTTAATCTCGATCTCCGCTAAAACAGCATTTAATTCATCGATCTCGAGAACTGCTTTACTAAAATCTTCATCAACTACTAATTCTCTTCTCAAAACTATCTCTCCTGAGTAGAATGGGTATCCCTCTCTCACAAAATCAACTCTATCTCTCACATCAACATATCTCTTCTCAGCAATTAAAACAGGTCTCTTACCATTATCAAGAAGCTCTACGCCGAAGTCTCCGAATATGTATATTGGCTCGATCTCTGGTTCAAGTGATGATATTATTTCAATATCCACGTAATTAATACCTGTCCTAACCACTTCTCTCGGGATCTTATATCTCTTGAAGACAGGATCTATCCATTCACCAACTGGCTTCCAAGGATCTATATCATGATTATTTACAGATATCTTCTTAATCGATTCTGTGTACTCAATTACTAGCCCAAGATCTTTCTCAGGAGGATCCTTAATCTCAAACTCGAATCTTAAAATAAATCTACTTCCTATTCTATTCACAAAATACTCATCCTTGATCTTCGGCAAGAACATCGGTTCACTAAATCCTTTCTCCTTATCTAGATAAACCCTCGCTTTATCTAAGACAAGTATATTAGGTCCTGATCTCTCAACAAGCCATTTCCCACCGAGATCAATAGATTTCGACACGGCTAAATCCTTATCCGAGACCCTTTGTTGAGGAGTGCCTGGTGAGAATACGAAGAGTTCAGATCTAACAGGATCAAGACTAGTCTTAACATACGTTCTATCACCAATGAGATCCGCTGAGTAAGTCTCAACCTCACCTGTGAATAGATCCCATCTCTCAATACTATACGATCCTTTTAAACCGATCCTTACATCATAGCTCTTCTCCCTACTAACATTAGCTACGAATACAATGTATCTATCATCAACCTTTCTTATATGATAAATTACTTCGCCTGAGGTATCATCACTTTCAACATGAGCAAACAGATCCTCTCCACCTAGAATACTCTTCAACTCATCAAAATCTTTTGCAATCCTAGACCCATTTATGATCTCTTGAGGCAATGAACCCTCGACACCATCGATGTATTTGGGTAATTGTTTTAAGAATACTAATCTTCCTCCCGCAGAAACAAATTTTCTGAGTAGCTCAATTGTTTTACTAGATAAATTATAGGAGTATGGAACAATAACTATCTTATATAATCCTCTACCCACTCTAAATAAATTATTCTCCACATCACCATACTTCTCTATTATTAATTCATCTCCTAACTCAAAATCTATGTGGGTGCTGAGTAGTTCTCTTAGAAGTCTTATATAAAGATCATTTATTTCGCGGGATCTAGCATCATTCACAGGTGTGTATATGCTCCAAACACTACTCATTGGGTGAATAATTAATACATCAACTACTCTTGATCCTCTTGATAACACGTAGCTGAGTCTTGCGAAGTAATCTTCTATATATCTATTGAATCTCCACCAAGGCTGTCCCCAGTGGAATAGTAGTCCATAATCATTTTTTCTCCTACCCCTCAATGAATATGGTATGAGGTGGTGGTTGAGTAAATTGATTCCTAGAGCATATAGGAAATCACCGATCCATTTCCTATCCTCAAATGTTCCGTAGAAACCTACGCATCCATAAGTCTCGCTAAGTACTCTTTCTCTACCTAATTGATTAGCCACACTTGATACTTGCTTAGCTGTTAATAAAGATCCCCAGATCTGGTATCCTAAATGATCTATTCCCGGAACATGCATATATTCATAATGAGGCATCACTGACCCAACAACTAATTGAACTATTAAATCATCTTCTAGAAGGAAGTGTCCAGTAAGCTTCAACTTATTCTTATCACACCACTCATATAATTGCTTAGTGAATGATTCTATGAATAATAGTGTTATTGTTCTCCAATAATCATATTTTATCTTAGCGTAGTTATCTATATCAAAAAATAGTTTAGGTAAATGATCTACTAGATCGTAGCCATTTAATTTTTTGAAGAACTCGTTGAAGTTGCTGGTCCATGGAACTGAGTAGTGTGGTAGGCGTGGTCCTCTCGGGGGTATCGGGATCTTCTTCATCCATGTCGGGAACCGAGGTCTTGAATCATGTATATTTGGTTCATCGGTGAATACTCCAGGGATTACTGAGCCTATGTATTCGGAGAATCTCTTTACGTAAGGCTCGTAAGCTATCTCAATAAATCTCTTCACAGCCTCTGGATTAAGAAGATCTGTGTAAGATAATCCTGAGAACCATGTTTCTCCAAGAGATGCTTTGTTCATGATGAAGCTTAGATATATGTGTCTACTACTACTCTCAGGAGAGAATATTCTTACGCATCTCCTAGGAATAGTATTTTCATCAGTCTCGCATCTGAATACGGCTAATGCGTCCTCGCCAAAAAATGTTTTGTTATCTATTAGCATCATTAGAGACTTAGGTCTATAATCACTCTTCTCCACAGGGACTAAGCCGCTTGCGAAGCCTGAGGGCCATCTATCCTCATCATAGATCCATATAGTCATATCGGTCTTGGAAGCCTCCTTAACTAATGTCTCGAATGCTTCAAACCATTCATTACTTAGATAAGGTGTCACTAAGCCTTCTCTTGCGTGAAAGAATACTCCTCCGAAACCCGCCTCCTCGAGATATCTTAAATGTTTAATTAACTCCTCCCTCACCAACAAATCATTTAGTGAGTAGAAGGGAACTCCTCTAAATTCCTTAGGTGGGTTTTTGAAAAATTCTTTACTTAACATAACTATCATATTAATTCCTTAATCAGTTTTATAAATTGTTTTCTCGAAGGTAACGAATCTGTTCCAAGCAATATGAGCTAAGAAATTCGCGGAGAGATCTGGTTCAAAATCCTTGAAAACATTCTCTTTATAACTAACATGAACAACCTCACCAACAAAGAACTCATGGTCACCGTACACCCTCTCATCAATAACTCTACACTCAATATTTGCTAAAGCATTCTCGATAATTGGTGTAGACACTTTATAACCTTTTGAGAATCTCAGCTTAGTCTTCTTAAGTTTCTCAGGACCACTCTCGCTACCAACGATCCATACATCATCTAAGTTCTCTAGTGAGGGTACAGAGACCACGTATTCACGATACTTCTTAATAAGTCTATAACTATATCTCTTAGGAGAAATAGCTACGCCCACCAAAAAAGGTTTTGAGGATAATGGAGTGACCCAATCAGCAGCCATAACATTAAAAATCTCATTGTAAGATCCTGAGACTATGAGATATGTTCTCATGGGGTAGAGAAGTCTATACATATAATCACCATAATACTAAGAATATTGATTTGTTAATAACTATATTGAGAAATATACTTAATTAACTTAATATTAATAAAATAATTAATTGATTCCTTGTGATACTCCAAGGTCATTATATTAATGGTAGTGTGACAGCGCCTCTAGATGCTTGGGTTACTAGAGAGGCGTATTTAGCTAATAAACCGGATCTATACCTAGGTGGTTTAGGCACCCAATTCTTAAATCTCCTCCTAATCTCCTCCGGAACAAGTAGATCTAGTCTTCTACTCTCAATATCAATAAGGATCTTGTCACCATTCTCAACCACAGCTATTGGTCCACCAACAGCTGCCTCAGGCGCTACGTGACCCACCATTGGGCCCCTGGTGGCTCCACTGAATCTCCCATCGGTTACCAATGCCACGTTCTCTAGTCCGGCACCGATTATTGCCGCTGTTACTCTAAGCATCTCGGGCATACCAGGTCCTCCTCTAGGTCCTTCGTATCTAATAACTACCACGTTGCCCTCTCTAACCTCACCTCTCTCCACGCCTCTGAAAGCTTCCTCCTCGCCATCATATACAATAGCTTCGCCCTCGAATCTCGTTATCTCCGTCGCAGCTGTTTTAATAACAGCTCCCTCGGGAGCCAAGCTTCCCTTCAATATCACTATACCACCTATCTTCTTAAATGGTTTATCAACATCTCTTACAATATGCTCGTGAGATATCTCTGGGAACCTGTAGTTCTCGAGATTCTCCCTAACTGTTTTTCCCGTAACCGTTATAGCATCACCGTATATGAGTCCTGCCCTAAGTAACTTCTTCATTATCAATGGAACACCTCCCACCTCATCTAGATCCGACATAGTGTATTCTCCACCTGGTCTCAGATTAGCTATTAATGGAATTTTTCTTAATAAACGATCAAAGTCCTCCAATTCTAACTTAACTCCCGCCTCATAAGCTATGGCTAATAAATGAAGGATCGCGTTAGTAGATCCTCCAATAGCTATTAGTACAGCAATTGCGTTTTGAAAGGCTTCGTAGGTGAGTATATCTCTTGGTCTCAACCCGATCTCAATTAATCTCATCAGCACCAACCCACTCTCCCTAGCATATTGAATTCTTCTCGAGGATGTTGCTGGTGGCGAGGCACTACCTGGCAGAGATATTCCTAAAGCCTCTGATAAAACCGCCATAGTATTCGCCGTGAACATACCGGCGCATGTACCATATGTTGGGTGAGCAACTCTCTCTAACTCCAATAACTCTTTCTCAGAGATCTTGCCTCTCAGATAAGCTCCTACAGTCTCATGCACATCCTCTATAGTAACCCTCCTACCCTTATAGAAACCTGGTTCAGCAGATCCTCCATAGAGATATATTGAGGGATAATTAATTCTTGCAATAGCCATTAGTGTACCAGGCTCAGTCTTATCACAGCCCGCGATACCTATCAAACCATCGAATGCATGTGCATTGAATTGAGCCTCGATCATATCCGCGATAAGTTCTCTACTAACAAGACTATATCTCATCCCTTCAGAACCCATACTTATATTATCATTAACAACCATCACTGGGAAAGACAGCGGTGACCCACCACCACTTCTAACACCCTCTTTCACATAGGTGGATAATGCTAATGTATGAATATTGCATGGACCAATCTCACTCCAAGCAACAGAGATCGCGATTAGAGGCTTCCCGATATCTTCATCGGTGAATCCTATGGATCTTAGGAAAGCGCGATGTGGAGTATTTAATACACCGTGAAATCTTTTCCTACTAGGAAGATCTGTTTTAGAGAACTTGTTCTCTGAAATACCACCACTATAAAGAATTTCTTTTTGGATATATATGTGGAATGTTCTAGTCTCCGTGTCTGTGTGGGGAGGATCTGGTTTTAGTTATATTATGTGTTTCGCTATGTTAAGTGGTGATGTTTTATGGTTCTCATATACTCTGATCCTGGTGAGGAGGGTTTTTCTCTCGAGGGGTTGGTGAGGGCTAGGAGAATTGCTCAGAGTTATGTGGATAATGGTTTGATCCCTGGTATTGAGTTAATGATTATTAGGAGAGGTAGAGTAGTTCTACACGATGTTTTTGGCTGGGCTCAGAAGATCCCTGTTAAAAGAGTTCTTGAGAGAGGAATGTTATTTGATCTTGCCTCATTAACAAAACCTCTCGTAGGCTCTGTTCTAATCGGGTTATTGGTTTCTGAGGGATTGATATATTTGAAGCAGAGAGTGTCTGAGATCATACCAGAGTTCTCTAGAACAACCACTGGTTTCAATGAGGCTAAGGATAAGGTTAGGGTGTGGATGCTTCTAACCCACTCATCAGGTCTCCCCGCGTGGCAACCACTCTACAGAGTAGCTGGTTCAAGAGAAGATATTTTTAAAGAGGCTGTTAAGAGCTTCCCAGTCTATGAGCCTGGTACAAGATCTCTGTACAGTGATCTTGGTTTCATAGTATTAACCAAGTTAATAGAGGATGTGAGTGGTGAGAGGATAGATGTTTTATTTGAGAAATATGTTGCGAAGAAACTTGGTCTCAGAAACATGTTGTTTAATCCACTAGAGAGAGGTTTTGATCCTGCGAAGATAGTTTCTACCGAGGCTATTGATAAAGACAAAGTTCTCACAGGCTTGGTTCATGATGAGAATGCTAGAGCAATAAGTGGTGTTTCTTGCCACGCAGGTCTATTCTCAGACGCCTACGAAGTAGGTGTTTTGGCTAATGAGATTTTAGAGAGCTATAAGATGAGGTCTGATACTCTTCTACCACCTATGTATACTAGAGCTATGTTCGAGAATTGGTCATGTGGAGATAGATGCTATGGATTAGGATGGTGGATCTATGATAG
>CAZFDB010000052.1:0-4886 GCA_964517475.1 uncultured Desulfurococcaceae archaeon
AATATCAGTATCATATACACATCTGTGTCAGGTAGCTCATCTCCAGCTGTAGCCTACGTGAGGAGCAGTGCCTCTCAAGACATGTTTAAATTGGTTAATCCAGCTAATTACCCAATCACTGTTCCACCTGGAATAAGTTCAGTAATTGTTATCTCGGGAAGCAATATAGTATCAATTCAGAAAATTGTGTTAAGTTATGTATCAAGTGAGTCACCTAATACGGTGAAAGAGATCATAGTCGTGGGAACTAAGTAAGGTTCCTTAGGTGATGAAATGGGTATTCTAAACAATAAATTTTTTTTATCTCTCTTAAATATAAACAAGATAACATCATTTATATCAAGTAGCAAAACTATAAATATACTAAGATCAATAGATAATTCTAATAAAAGAAATGCTTCTGATAATATAGATCTTGTAGATATCTTAGATAACACCGATCAAAGAAAAAAATTATTTGATTATGAAATAGGTATATATAATATAGAGATCATAAAAAGCGGTGAGGAGTACCTATATAATATAAATATTAAAAAAGAATACAGAGAAAATTACTACAGATCACTTAATGTAGTGAATAACATATACAGTACATTTCTACTAAGCATCCCCGATAATAGATTAATAAAAGAACAAGATCTGAGAGAAATTGCGAAGAAGGTGATTCCGGCAGATGCTAGTGAAAAAGATCATGACATGATCTTCTATTTAATTAAGCAGGAGCTTGGTTATGGTAAGCTACAAGTTTTAATAGATGACCCATATGTAGAGGATATAAGTATAAGTGGCATCGGATCGATTTGGGTCAGACATTCATATATTCAAGAAATAGATCCTAACGCGGATCTCATTAGAACTAATATTAGGCTCAATAATTTAGAGGAGGTAATTACGCTACAAAATAAAATAGCTAATAAATCCGGAAGATCTGTTTCTTATATTAATCCTATACTTGATATACAACTCCCAATAGAAGACGGTGGACATAGAGTTCATATAGTCTCGCCATCAATAGCAGGTGATAGAGCCGAAATCGTTATAAGAAAAAATGTTCTGAGAAAAGTCTCTATCGAGGATCTTGTGAAGAGAGGAATGTTTCCAGAGAAAGTATCTGATTACCTGAGGTATTTGGTTCATACGAGAAGATCTATAGTTATTGCAGGGCCTCCAAGTAGTGGTAAAACAACACTTTTAAGAGCTATACTAAACTCATTTGTTCCAAAACATTGGAAAGTGATTATAATCGAGGATACCCCCGAGATCGAGATCCCGCCTGATAGTAGTTGGGTTAGATACTCTACGTATGAAACAGGTTTCTTAAAAATAGATCAGTATATATTAACAAAGGCTGCGCTAAGATCATCAGTAAATAGAATGATAGTAATAGGGGAGACTAGAGGAGCCGAGGCAAGAATTTTAGCACAAGCATTGAACCTAGGAATTGGCGCATTAACAACTTTTCACGGAGGATCGGTTAAGGAGGTGATAACAAGACTAATGTCGCCACCGATCTCTTTAAAAATACATCAAATAAGATCAATCAACACCATAATCATACTCGGAATGGATAGTAATAAGAGGATTGTGAAGAGTATAAATGAGATCATAGCATCCTCAGAGAATAATAAAATCCGAATAAAAAAGATCTATGATTATTATAAAGATAATAACACGTTTTCCACCGAGAAAAGTTTCTATGCAAACATTGATTACATACGGGCAAAATCCTTTGGGTGATTTTTTCTTATGAAAATACTTCTGGATAAGATCTATGATATTCTATATATAACTAACCCAGACACGGATCTGAGAAAAATAAGATTAGTTTTTCTAACCATGATCCTAGCTATATTAACTGCAATTATACCACTATTATTCATCGATCTAGACGGAGATAAATCACCTAATCAATATTTTATTTCGAAAAACACTAGTCTCCTTATCAGAACTTTCTCCATATTCATAGTATTACTTGGTGTAGCAATAGTTATTGCAATAATAATTGTTTTACTAAGAAATTATTTCGTTTTTAAAAACCTCGTTGAGGAGGAGACAACATTTCTGATATTATTAGCTTCAGCATCCCCATACACCGGATACGAGATTGAGCATGTGATGAAGAGAATTTCTTCGAAAGGAGGTGATATTTTCAGAGGCTATGGTAAAATAGCTTTCAGAGTAATGAATCTGTCATATTACACAAGTGTATCTGAGGCTATGAAAATATTCTCTTCATTGATCCCTATAAAGAGATTCTCGAGACTTGTTAAAGATTACTTATATAACAAGATCCATGGGTCCCAAAGAGAGTATCTGTCTCTATTATCAGAAGAAATGATACGAGAATTAAGTAACTCAGTAAAAAGAGAGTCTTCTATGAAAACAAATATTCAAGCAATCTCACTACTCTTAATGACTTTAGCACCTATAATATCAGCATCTATTTCTCAAATCAAGAACACTAATCTTCCTATTGAAATAGATCTATTTCTTCTGCTCACGACTATATTCATAATCATAATAACTCCGAAAACACCATTGATTCTTAGAACCCTAAATAGAGATAGGATCTCTACTTATCGAGATCTAATTGTTTTAGTAGTTTCTAGTCTAATTATATTCATTTTACTAACAAAACACTACATGATTCTTACATCGAGAGATCTTATACTTACACAAACAGATCCTCTTTTAATCTCATTTTACGAGAAATTATCTTTGTTCTCAGATTCTATTTTAAGGAATATACATATCCTAATGATCCTAATAGGTGTCTTGGGTATACATCACTCACTTGAATATGTAAATATGCTACGCGAATTGGGTAGAGCAAAGGATATTCTTATCCGATCACTTAGTCACGTAAGGATATATAAAGATCTGGGGGGATTTGATATGTATAGATATATTAATCCTAGAAAAACTCCTAGATCATGGCTTCTGAACTATATAGTATTCTCAATTAATTATATGAAGGAGATAGGTCTAGTAATAGAAGAGACATACGAGAAATTTGTTGATAGAATCCTCGAAATTCTTTCGATCTATAAGAGTTATGTACTACAGAATCTATTATACGTGATCATTCTATTGATCCAGCCATACATATTTGCTCAAACACTACATATGCTTCAACACGTCTCAGGCGTCTACGAGATATTTCTAATATCAACCATTATGTCTTCTATGATAACATCAAAAATTGTGATAGGATCCCCCTTCAATGGCTTATTTATTTCTCTAACAACGTTCTTGTACCTTCATTTAACGAGGTGAGAGGATATGAGACCCATCTATGTGGCTAAGCCCTATAAGGTTCTTGAGAGTATTAACTTAATACTTCCTAGGAGTATCATAGATAGATCATTAGATATTATTCATACTAAAGCCAGGGGCATAGTCATATTTCTTAGAAATTATAAAACGATAAATAATGTAAAGATCTTTGAAGTACCTATATTCACTAGCTATGGTTACGTCTGGGATAAATGGATCTACTTAGAAAACAATAAAGTTTATTCTTGCAACTACGATTTATCAAAATGCTCGGATATTTACGAAGTTAGTAGTGATAAGTCTTCTGAGATAATTGATTTCTCGAATCAATACATAATTATGCGTGTCGGGGAAAATGATATTGTTATTAAAGATCTTAATGGCATCAAGTATTATCAAACTAAGTATCCCAGGCAATTATCAAAGATTGTTTTCAAAGATCTTTCGATATTAATTCTTGAGGAGAAGAAGAGAGATAAAATATTTATAAATGGAAAGATCTTTGATATAGATGAATATTGTTTCTCCAGAGACAACGTATTTCAAACACTTGCATTCAGAGTAGGAAACAAGATCTATGTTATTCACGGAGTTCTTCACGGCGAATACAACTATGTTGAGACATTGGGGAAAAAAATTAGATGTTTAACAAGAGGAGAAGTCGGTTCAGTCTCGATTGATAATAGAGTAACTATCGTTGTTAGTGGTAAAGAGATATATGAATTCCCAGGAGATGTTGAAGGCATAGCTTTTTTAAGAGACTCGGTGCTGGTTTATAACAAAGCTACAAAATGGTTAAGTAGATACTATGAGAACGAGATAAAATACGTATCCAAAGTTGATCCTTTAGATAAAATAAGATACATCGGCGAAATCGAGGATTCATTAATAATTCAGATAGGGAATAGCGTTAGAAATTACAGAGGCTTGTATTCAAAGATTATATCAAGTGTATCAAATAACGATCTAGTGAGTATTCGCAGTAATTTCCTTGTTATAGATAGAGGAAAATATCTAGAGAATACAGATCTCTTTAAGAACGTAATTGAGAGAATCTCTAAAGAGGATTTTATTAGATGCATAGCATCTAGCAATTATCTATATTGTCTAGATGCACTAAACAATATCGTGTATAAAATCGATCTCGGCGAGAAAGAACTAATGAGTATAGGATATGTAAAAGGAAATGTAATTAAGATCTATGATAAAAAATATAGTGATATAATAAAGGTAGTGATAGAACCGTCAATTAAGACGTATCGTGAAGATACCTCGTATGTGTATATACCGATAGACTCATCGGTAAATAATGAGATTGTCAATATATACAGCAGATTTATACTAGGAGAATACTCCGATCAATTGAAAATAGAAGATGCGGAGCCGATCCTAAAATTCTCTAATGCATACATAGAAACTTCGTCAAAAGGTCTTAGTAAGAGATGCGGTACTAAACCTACGCTAAAAATTAAATTTAGTGGCATTGACAAAGAATTTTTAAGTGGATTCAGATACTTACTTATCTTAAAAGATCCCGATAAAAATTATATGGAATACAAGATTTCTGGTGAAGAATTAATACGTGACCTAGACACCTACGTTGAATTATG
>CAZFDB010000052.1:4986-7572 GCA_964517475.1 uncultured Desulfurococcaceae archaeon
ACAAGATTTCTGGTGAAGAATTAATACGTGACCTAGACACCTACGTTGAATTATGTGTAGATGATAAAATGCTACAAACAAATAATTTGCGACTGGAACTATACATCGCTAATGATGAAGATCAGGATCAGAAATATTTGATTGATGCTACAGATTTACAGGTTGTTAAAAGAGATATTGATGTGATACTGAATCATGAGGAAGAATTACTACACTTAGAGATAATAGATGAGTTGGGCAAAGCCTTCTTTAAGGAGATTAAGGTTGTGTGCGGTGACGATGAGCATAGCTTAAGATTAAATGGCTCATCTAATGTTTTCGTGATAAATACAAGAGATCTAAAGGATCTATGTGAAACAAGTATTAGATTAGATTTATGGATTGAGGATAATGATTATATCTGGGGGTTTTCTAAGAAGATCGATTATGGTATCAAGAGATTTTCTTATAAATTACTCGAAGACAAAATAAATGATCTTCTTAAGAAAATAAGTGTATCACTAAAAGATAGATTAATAGAGAACTACGAGATCGTAGTTCTTCCTAGAGAGAAAGAACTAGTGATTAAAGTAGCTAATGACGCATATTATGCTCTCGTAGGCAATGACGAGATTCGGCTAAATAGACTTAGTAAGGGTATCAATGTAATATCTCTTAGAAATATTTTAGGAGAAGATTTTATTTTAATAAAAGTATTTGATGGGTTGCGTCACGAGAATCTAATTATTAGATTAGATAATATCGTGAGAGATATAGTTTATGCGTATAAACATGCAATCATTTTAAAAGAACTTTTAATATCTAGAGGGTAGGTCATGCTGGAGAAATACTTGAGATATGTATTAGGTATTGACGAGATAAAAATTAAAAATAATTATATCATAGGATGTGATAAGAGATCATGTGTTGCTAAAGGATTTCTTATTTTGAGAGATATTTCAAAATCTATAGATGATTTCTTGGATAGTAATGATCTCGTGAGATTTCTTAATTCCTATATCAAGATACTGTCTAAGCCATTTCCTATTGAGATCAGAACTGTGGTGATTCCGGTTGATAAAGAGAGATTGATATCTAAGATCGATAATGCTATACAGACTAAGGAGATAATTAAGCAAAGTGATCCATCCAACGAAAGAATCTTGACAGAGATCGAGAGACTCAAGAAATTAAAGAAGAAGATCCTGGAGGGGGAAACACCTTATAATATAGCTATGATACTCACAGTATCTTCAGAGGGTAGAGATGAGCAAGAAGCTAGTGAAAGACTCATGAATAGAATCAAGATTTTACAACAAGAATTAAATGATCTAGGTATCGTCGTTGAGGAAGTGAGAGGTCTACATATTCTTGAGGTATTAAATAGATTTTTTCGGATTTAAAACAAGGCTTCTAATAAACATGATCCGGGGACTAACCAATGGTAATAAAAGAATCTTTTTCCCAAATATATCTATACTATTCTCACCATTTATAAAGACCGTGTATATAAGTAGAAATCCTCATAAAACAGGTATTCTCATAGGAAGAATTATTAATGATAGAAGAATGATTTTCTGGGATCCTCAGAAAGCTTTTAACCCACACATACTTATTATCGGTCCGAGTGGAAGTGGAAAAACAGAGACGTTGATAACGATTCTAAAAAGAGCTCACTCAATATATGAGTCAACAATTGTTTTCATTGATGTGAGAGGAGATATTGCTAAGAGACTCAGAGAACGCAACATTGGTTATCACCTAATAGAGATCCCCGAAAAATCTCTTGGTGCTCTAGAACCTTATTACACCACTCCATGGATTAGGTTATATCAGGTTTTTGATAGTCTTATTGAGAGTTACGAGATAAATGATCTGAGGCTCCAAGGAATCATCTTTGAATTGCTGAGAGACGCATATGAGTACAACTACTCTCCTGAGTGGGGCGACATTATTTCAAGTTTAAGTAAATATTCTCACGAGGGTATAAGTGGGATCGTTGAAAGGATCATAAGAGAAGTAAGTCAATTAGATAAGTCATCGGATAAACACTATGATATCGTTAGAGGAGATATAAATGTTATATCACTAAGATCATTAACAAAAGAGAGAGAAGAGTTGCTGAGATTTAGTATCAATATGATTTTCCAGGATATTATGAATATGATGTCTAGAAACAATCCTGACGCCACCGTCAACACATTTTTTGGTCTCGATGAGGCCTGGATCTTGCTTAGTAGAAGAGGTTCACGTAGAATAATTAATCTGCTACGTCTCGCTAGAGGATACGGATTATCTATTGCTATGGCAACTCAGAGTTTTAGAGACTTCGGAGAACTCTGGGATCTAGTTGTTGAGAATACAGGACTGCTAATAGTTATGAGCAATCCTAATAAAGGTTTCTGGGAAGAATCTCTTAATTTCCTTAGGATTGGGTGGAGAACATTAGAAGATTTAATAACATTGATGAGAAGAGGAGATGCTATAATAAGGATCCTTCCAGATCCAAGAGCTATTCCGGTGTCAATAGAAAGAATAGAGTAAAAAACTATTACACTTTTAAAAAGTATTATTTAGACTCATATCTCTTTAAAGAATCTATATAGC
>CAZFDB010000053.1:0-7563 GCA_964517475.1 uncultured Desulfurococcaceae archaeon
CTCAGTATCTCAGGAATAGAGATGTTAGGAAGAGACATATCGAGTATCTAAAAAAGATCTATTTGGAGAAGAGAGATCTCATGATAAGAGAATTATCAAGTGTAAGAGACGTAAGATTCGTTAAACCGAGAGGAGGAATGTTTCTCCTAGCTGATATCAGTAGAGTACTTGAGGAGAATAATATGAGTGCAAGACTCTTTGCAGAGAAGTTGTTAGAGGAGAAGGCTGTCGCGGTTATACCCGGTGAATATTTCGGGGAGACAACTAGAGGTAGTATAAGACTTAACTTCACGATTGAGAACCCCAGTAGAATTATTGAGGGGATTAGTAGGATCAGGGAATTTATAGAGGATCTGGGGAAGAGATAGATCCTGGTGTTTAAATGAGAATTAAATGGATTATTGATAATGAATTCGCTGTCTCGTCAATGCCTCGTAGAGAGGATCTAGATTTAATATCCAGGTATTTTAGAACCGTAGGCGTATTAGTTGAGGATCACGAGTTAGAATACGATCCAGAGGAACTTGTTTCAAGAGGGGTTAAAGTGATTAGGTTGCCAACACCTGATATGGATGCTCCTCATCTATTATCAATGCATTTATTCTTGGAAGAAATCTATGGATCTCCTAAACCGGTTCTTGTGCACTGCTACGGTGGGATCGGTAGATCAGGTACTATAGCCACGGCCTACGTAATGCTTAGGAACAACATTGATTTCGATGATGCTCTGAGATACACTAGGAGTATTGATCCTAGATTTGTTGAGAGTTATAGTCAGGAGAGAATACTACTCTTATACAATAAGTTGCTGAGGATTCTCCCCAGGAGTATATTGAATCAGTTGTTGAGAGTTGGGTCTGAGTATAGGTTTGGTGGTGATGAGATATATGGTCTGAGACATGTTTCGAAGGTTCTTGAGTTATCAATCGATATATATTCTCAGTTAAAGGATCTGGGTCTTCTAGAGTTGAATTATGATATGGAGAAGATATTGTATGCTTCAGCAATACTACATGACGTTGGCAAGGCTTCGGATCCTCTTAATCATTGGGAGAAGGGGTATGAGACTATATTATCTAGGGGTGAGGAGATTAATGAGTTGCTTGGGAAGGGATCTGCTGAGAAAATAGCTTTTCTAACAAGATACCATGGTGATCAGAGGCTACAGAGTGATGACTGGGATGAGGAGTTGATTAAGGCATTATCTATTCTTAGAGTAGCTGATGGTCTAGATTATTCTTATGAGGATGAGGAGGTTAAGCAAATAATAATTGTTGAGTCCGAGGGTGGAGAGATTATATACTTTATTGTTCAAGGATTCAGATGTTACTCTGATGTTGAGAGAGCTAAGATAAAGAGTGATTTGCTCAGAGATGTCTTGGGTAAAAATATTATTTTCCTGAATCAATGCTACGGCTAGTTTCTCACGGGTATATTATTAGATCCTCTAATTGATCTGGGTAGTGCGTGATGAATTCGAATCCGTCTCGTGTCACTAGTATAGTGTCTGAGTGTCTGAACCCTCCCAGATCTCTTACATATATGCCTGGTTCAACAGTCATTACCATTCCCTCCTCAAGAACTGTGTCATCACCTACATCGAGGAATGGTGCCTCGTGATAATCCAGCCCGATCCCATGCCCAGTATGATGTCTCCAATACTCCATTAATCCCTTCTCTTTAAAGAGCCTCCTCACCTCTCTATCAACATCGCTGCACTTAACACCAGCTCTTATACTCTCAAAAGCTATTCTTCTAGCCTCTAGCATTAATTTAAAGAATTTCTCCTGCTCAGACGTGGGTTCACCTACTATAAGAGTTCTCTCAAGCTCAGCACTATATCCACTTACATTAGCCGTTGCACCCGTGACCAGAACATCTCCTCTCTTAATAACTGCGTGTATCGTTAGTGAATGCGGGTAGTAAGAGTGTTTACCTACCTGCCCTCTGAAACCAGCTCTAGCACCACTCACCCAACCAGCTGGTCTATAAATGTCTTTGAGTGCTCTAGCCATTGCTAATGTAGCCTCCATAGAGGCTAGTAAAGAGACCTCATCCTCCAAAGCACCTGGTCTAGTATATTCCTCGAGTAGTCTATGGGCTAGAGCAGCCCACTTAGCACTCTCTCTCAAAAGCCTCAGCTCCTCCTCCGATTTAATCATCCTAAATCTCTCAACAAGATCTCTCTCATAGCTATAAGATGCCTTAAGAACCTCACTTAGTCTAGGACCCCTGTAACCAAATACGTGTCCATAACCATCAACATCAAAACCTATTCTCCTACCCTCGAGACCTAGGCTCCTCATATAATCAGCTATGACATACATCGGATGCTTCTCATCAGGATACTCAGGGTAGCTAAATATTTTATCTGCGTAGGAGTACTTCTCAGCATGCTCCAACTCGAGTCTTGGTACAAATAATATCTTCTCACCACTGGAGAGTATAAGGGTTGCGATCGGTCTCTCAGTATGTATGTGGAAGAAGTTTGTTAAATAAGCGATATTCGATGCAGAAGCCAGGTAGAGAGCATCTAAACCTCTTCTACTCATCTCAGAAACAATCACGGAAACTCTTCTCTCAATCTCTTTCTTCGAGATGATTAGAATATTAGATCACCTCCTTTCAATTCTATAGAAGATCTTTTTACCGAGGTCTCCGTCCCGGTACCCCCTACCCTTCTCTTCGAAGGGCTCGGGGTTATGTATCTTATCATTGTCTCGGGAGCATATTTCTAATCTAATGTGCTTAGACTCATGTATTGAGGCTACTGAGGAGAGGCTCCCGAGACTCGCGGGCATAGACGTCATCATCAAAAATATTACTGGGTACGATACTTATATGTTTTCACTATCATCACAGCCTAATAGGCGGGGGCTTTTGGTTGTAAATATATAATTGTTGTGCTTAGAGGATAGAAATAGAGTATTGTATGTCTATACCATATATTAATAATAATTTCTGAGACTTTGATAATCTCTTCAAATCACCTATAGCATCTATTGTTGGAGCTGATAATAATGCTCCTCTGGGAACAGGTAGCAACCCTATTAAACCAGGGACATGTGTCAGAACCAATTCCTCGTGTCTAAGAACTCTCATAAATCCATGGCTTATAAAATTCACTAATCCCCTGACCCTATACAGAGAAGCGAATAGTGCTATCAAGAAGTATTTATCATCAAGAGTTGAGAGATGTGATCCGTTGATGTGAATATTAATAGATCAATTATTTTGGGATAGTTTGAGTATAGCAGGGGTCCTATGAGAATAGTTATGGATAAACTCAACCTAATATTGATTCTTAGAACATCATGATTATCAATATAATTATTTTGGAGACAACAAGTATCAAAGGATCTATTTATAATACCCAAAAAATTGTTTTAACAAACATTAAAGAAAACATGATAATTCTATACCCATACATATATTATCACGAATAATCCCTGAGATCATCTTCATAGACACTTATATCCATGAAACATTAAGTGATTAATGAATTAATCTATTTCTATATTCCAATAATCTCTTAGTATTCTCGCAACACTTCTCCTCAGATCCTCTGGTGGTTCTCTCTCCACTGAATAAGGTTTCTCGCCCAGACCTAACAAACCCTCGATAAATGCTCTTAAACCATGTCTTAACCCAATATCGTATCCTCCTTCTAAAACGGCTACTACACCCCTGATCCTATCCTCAGATAATAGTCTTAATAAATAGGATCCATATAGATAATAAGTGGTTTGGGTCGCGTTGAGATATGTTATTGGCTCACCTCTATAAGCATCGAAACCTGCTGAGACCACGATTAGATCTGGTCTGAATCTATTAATTAATTTCCTGATAACATTATTCAGAACCCATGCATAGATCTCATCACCACTCCCCGGGTCAAGAGGAATATTTATCTTAGTCCCCTCAGCATCTCCTCCACCTATATCATCAACATCTCCTGTCCCAGGATAGATTCCTCTCTGATGAATATCTATGTGCAATGCCCTAGGCTCATCCCAAAGAATCTCTTGTGTCCCATTACCATGATGAGCATCAAAATCAATTACGGCAACTCTCCCACCCCTGCTCACCACTGATAATGTTGCTGCGGCTGCGTGATTGTATATACAGAATCCCTGGGTAGGAGCGTTCATAGCTACACCGTATCTCCCCGCGTGATGACCTGGTGGTCTTGATAAGATGAACCAGATCCCTTTATCACTAAGCAGGTTCTCAGCAACTCTCCACGCAGTTGTTAGGAATCTAAGTGCAACATCATATGTTCCGCGGGAAACGTATGTGTCGGGGTCTATATAGCTGATTGTTTTCTCAGATAATCTCTTGATAAGATCTACGTATTGTTTATCGTGGACTCTCTCGAGGATCTCGGGCTCGGGATCAACAGTTTCTTTAATAATTATCTTGCCCCAAGCCGTGGAGGACTTCAGCGAGTTCATAGCAATATCGATTCTCTCAGGTCTCTCCGGGTGGAATCCACTTGGATCTCTATGTATATGATGATTCTCGTCGTAGACCAAGTAAAGATTCTCAATACTCAAATTATATAGCCCAGGGATATTATATGTAGAGAATTTTTCAGAACATAAATACCTGATATAAATATAGAAGATCGAGGAAAGTATCTCGTGTTAAAAAATGTCTTGAAAAGATCATTCTATTTCTTTCTCTCCTCTTCTCCTAGCCTCGTTCCTCACTACCTGCATGACATAATCAATAAATTTTCTAACCTCCTCTAACTCTTCCTCGGGTATATTCGCAATCTTCTTATTCTTATTCTTGTTTGTTAAGAGTTTAAGTAGGAGTAGTCTTCCAATAGCTGTTTTTGCCGTGATCTTCCCTTCTCTCCAATCACGCCAAATAGCATTTGCTATTCCATAGAACTCGGGTAAGCTGTCTAGACCCGGATCTTTTATATCAATTACTTCTTTACCTAAATACTTGTATCTCTCTTCTTTCTCGTTTTCTCTGAATTCTTTTGTTTTCTCCTTGATATATGTGTGAACCATTAATGCTTACCAACATCACTTTTTTATCAGAATATATATGTGGCAAGAATATTGTTTTTTCTCAGATTTGCTGGTTTTGTGTGAATCTGAGTTTTGGATTGAATCTCGGCTCCAGTGATCTTATTATCATATATATTGACCAGATAATTAATCCTATGAAGATCCCTGGAGTAATAGTCCACCAAGCAATTCTCCAAGAACCTGTTACGTAAGCGGTGTTAAGTATTGATCCTAGCGTGAATATGTTTTGAGGACCTACTCCAATAAAGCTGAGAGTTGACTCAGCTAATACGGCGTATATCAATGTGTTGGCGAAATCAATCATTATTATAGGCGCAACCATTGGTAGTATATGTTTGAAAATTATTCTTGTGTGAGAAGCTCCTAAGGCTTTAGCAGCCTCCACCATAGGTAGTGAGGATACAACAATTGTTTGGGACCTCACAATTCTCGCAGTTGTTCTCCATATAAGGAGCGAGATTGCTAGAACAACAGTATGTAGCCCTGGTTTAATAGTCATTGCCAATAATATGGCGAATGGTTCCAGAGGTATTGAGTATGTGAAGTTTATAAATGAGGAGATCAATAGATCAACTCTCCCCCTGAAGTAACCTGCTAATAAGCCTAGGATAGAACCTATTAATAACACAATTACAGATACCAAAGCACCTATGAATAGAGATACTCTTATACCAATCATTATCTGAGCAAATAGATCCCTACCCAGATAATCAGTACCGAGTAAATGCCTGGGTGATGGTGATGATAGTGTCTCGGCATATAATCCGTATCCTATTAAATAGATGCGCCTCTCATCATCTACATAGATCCTCTTAGTATTCCCCAGCGAAGCAATACTTAATTCATCAACTGATCCTGAGGGGGACACAATAAATATTGTTCCTAGATCATCTACTACATAGATATGATCCCTGTAAACAATTCCGTGAACAAGATCTCTTGTCGTATCTAAATAGATCTGATTATAACTCTTTGTCTCAATAAAATATGTGATTAATACTCCTCTCTCACCTAATAAATAACTTCTATCCCCGAAGCAAATTATATCGAGAATTCTTCCTCTATAGATCTTTTGTGTGTGAATATTTGTATTACCAAGATCCACAACCAATAGATCCCCTGAGTATGAGCCGAGTAATATATAATTTCCGCATATATTGATTGAAGAAATATTTCGGGGGGAGATATTAATTATCATGTGAGTATCTGAAGAGAAATTATAGATAGCTACTCCACTACTTATTAATAAGATCATTATGTTCTCTGTAGATGATATACTTATTATCTCTTCATCATATGTGTCACAATTACTATACTTAATAGATCCATACAATAAACTTTCTCTATCTACCTCACATAATTTATTGTTATCAGTGACTACATAGATCTTGTTATTGGTTGGGTTTATAGATAAGTCACTTATATTTTTCGCGATCAATTCAATGTTTCCTAGATCTAGATCACTTATATATAGCTTATTTGAATTATCTAGTAGAAATAGTTTATTTTCATAAATAACTGTTTTTCGGATCACTAGATCCTGTAATGATTTTCTCCATACAAGTCTACTAGTCAAAGGATCGATCATATGAACACTTATTTTTGATACATAACTTGTTTGATAAGGATCTACTCCATATATTAATGGACCAACTAAGCTGAGTAGTATTAAACTAATTAATATTGAGAAGTAAATAAATCCGCTTCTATAAATCGATGCAAAATCTTTGATTAATATAATTAATTTATTGATTATTAGATCACCTCCATAGCTAAAAAGATCTCCTTGTCCTCGGATCAAGATACGCATAGAGTATATCCACAATTGAGTTAATAACTATTATTGCTAGTGACAACACGGCGAACACACCTTGTGCAAGTGGATAATCAAGACTGTTTAGAGCAATAACTAATTCTCTCCCTATACCAGGCCATGAAAAAACTGTTTCGAAAGCAACTGATCCTGCGAAAGATAATCCTATCGCCACACCCATCTGAGTTATTAGTGGGATTATACTGTATCTAGAGACCTCTTTCCTAATCTTCTTAGCCGAGTAACCAACTGCTCTTAGAACCGTGACGAAATCTTCTTCTAAAGCTGTTATCATCGATGATCTCATGAGGAATGCTGGTGAGGATGTTGCGTATATAGTCATTAGAGTATATGGTAGTATCCAGTGGTGGAGGAAGTCGAGGCTAATTATCTTCTCCAGGAAATTCCTTGCTTCGTAGGGAGGTGTTCTCATACCACCTATTGGGAAGATCCCTAGATATATTGAGAAGATAAGTATACTGAGCATAGCTATCCAGAAAAGTGGTAGTGAGTTAATTATGCTTAGGAAACCTATTAATAACTTCTCGGCTAAACCACCTCTGTGAAAAGCCATGTAAGAACCTATTAATCTCCCAAGTATATATGCTGTGATTATCGCTGGTAGAATTAGTACTAGGGTGTTTGCTAATCTATCAAGAATAATATCTCTAACAGGTGTTTTGTACAGGAATGATATTCCCATAT
>CAZFDB010000054.1:0-7552 GCA_964517475.1 uncultured Desulfurococcaceae archaeon
TTTAACAATATTCTTTATAGAGGGTGTTATAGAGTCTATGCTGGTACTAGCTATTACATGTATTAGTAAGTGCTACGGAACACCTTTCCCTAGGGAGGTTAAGGAAAAATTTTGGAGAATAATGAGAATAATAAGACTAAGCGGATCTTGAAAATGATAAAATTGTTGTGAGTAGGGGGTATAGGAGCCGTGGTTAAGCACGCCATTCTCTTAGCTGATAAAGATTGGTGTGAAGCTGCTTCTTCTGGTAGAGTTAGGGTTTATCATTTTATTGGTCCTAGGAAGCGTAGGATCCGTTCTTTAGGTAAAGGGTCTGTTTGCGTAGTTATAACAAAATCTGAGCAGGGACAACCACAGATTGTTTATGGTGAATTCACGGTTACCGATATAAGAGAGGTAAATGCTAGCGAGTATAATAGGTTAGCTATGGAGAGGCTAATATATAAACCAGAGAAGCTGAGGCCTCGTGAGAAGAGGTGGGTTATATTCTTCGACGAGTTTAGAGAGTACAGTGTAAAGCAGCGTAAAAACGAGCTAATAGATGTTAAGACGAGTACGAGTAATAAGCCTATTTCTGAGTGGGTAATAACCGGTTTAACGTACATTGATGACCAGGCTCTTGAAGGTATAAGAAGGGGGGTTGAAGGACCACAGCCGCCTATCACACGCATAGATGAGCTTGAGGAAAGGGTTAGAAGACTTGAGGAGGTATTAGGTGTTTCTGAGCCGGTCTTCTCAATAAAACATGAATGCGCCGAACTCATGTTGCTAAGCATAGGTAAGCAACTGGGGTTTAGGGTTTACACTGCAGATCCCTCAAAGAGCTGCGGCGGCAACAATCTCGGCAGTTTAGCTGACATGAACAAAGATGATCTGAGCAAATACGTTGGGCCTAAGGTTCTAGATCCTCTGAGTAGAATAGATGTTGTTTGGTATAAAGAAGGGGAAGGGTTCTACTTATTCGAAGTAGTTATTGGTGGCAGTATGAGCGATGCATTGCTAAGACTTTCAGATGTAAGCAGAAGTGGACTAAACGCGAGGATGTTCATAGTATCTATAGAAGATATGAAGAACGAGTACAAGAGCAATATCGAGCGTACAACATTCAAAGATATAAGAAACAATTGTAAATTTATAAGCATGGGACAACTAGCCAAAATGTTTATTCTCACCAACCTCTGGAAACAATCAATAAAACCACTACAATAATCTCATATCAATAGGTGAAAACTGTGATTAAATGCCCATACTGAAATTATGACGTAGATATATCCGTATTCAAGCTATTGAGGGATCCATGGAACCGTTTTTGCATTGTTAAGATGATGAAATGTCCTAGATGTCGTGAAGTCCTCGGTTCTAACTTACCATTACTATACGTGGTAAAAAACTAAGTTTATGGTTAGAGTCAAGCCTGTTAAAGCAGTAGCGTTGCACAATATACTGAATACGACCAAGTTATTGCCCGTGGTGTTGTGGTAGTATAGCCTTATAGCATGTCATGTTACATTGGGTAGTAGTAGCACTGTCTCAACATACGTCGGCAACGAGACTATATAAGACATATTATACACCATACCATTGATAGCCGAACCTAAGAGGTATACCGATTATGTCCCACTGTTATCTTAGAGCCGTTCTGGAGTACTCTAGTACTAAGGTTAATTCTGACTAGGCTAGCAGTTGACACACCACCATTCGTATCAGTATAGACAAGGGTGTTAAATATAGGCGTTGTGATCTATATCGCGTAGAAGTACGCTACCATACTTAACCCGCCTGTCACAGGCGTTTTAATCTGGTAGGGGGTTTATGAGTGGGCATGACTTCAGAGATATGGAATTCGTCAAGGCTTATCCTGTTGACACTCTTCAGATGTATTTTTCTGCTTCGTTGAAAAATTAGGAGGAGCTTATAAATAATAGTTTCTAATGGCTTCTACAGCCTAAAAGCTTCAATGGAAGAATCTCAATACCCGTACCACTACCGTCTTATCCTAATATCTGATAAACATTAATACATGACACATTTGATACCTAGTCTAGCTATTATGTTCAGAGTATTTCTGTGTTTACATTGATCATTAATCTCAGGATATCATATTCCATGTGCAAAATCCTAGCTTCTATGAATATTATAACCTCATCACCAACTTTAAATAATTAATTCGAAGCCTCACCCCTGCACCACACTCTAGTTCAACTTGATCTGGATCCTCGGTATCTTATAAAAATGTTAAGAAAGGATTAATCAGAGTGTATCTTACAACTAGCTTGTCTATCTAAAACATATATTATGCCTAATAAAAAAGATAAGAGGAGGATATGAAAAGAATGTTGTCTAGAAAATTATTATTGCTTGCAACTTTACCTCTAATAGCTACTTTACTGATCTTTGTAGCGTATTATAGCGATCTAGGCACTTCTTCAAGAAACACCGCTTCTTCAAGAATTATTGAGGTTGGGAGCACTCAACAATTAGAGATTGAGGAAGTTGTGATTAACTCCTCAGACGGATTATCTATTAATATTAGTAGAACCATAAAGCCTTTTAGAGAAGTCATTATCAAGCTTCCTTATGAAATAGCTAAAGTTAAGTTCGCCGCTGACATAGCCATAGTGTATATAGACGATGAAATATATGGTAGCGAGATTAAGTGTGTTACGTGGAAAGTCTGGTATAAACGTGGAGACACGTGGCATGTGACCCCTGGTGAAGAACCTCCATCAAACATAACTCTACACAATGTTAAATATATCATATTAAGAAAAGCTGAGGATTTCTCAACTAGGATAGTTATTGAAGCATTATTAAAAGATGGTGCAAAGAGAATTGAAGAAGTCGGTATCAACGGATATGTACCTGTACTGAGAAAAACTTAAGATTATAGAATTTTAATCAACGCTAACCTCATCCCCGCCCTATAAGGTGAGGCTCTAAATTGTAGATCACCTTAAATCTCTAGGATACATAACAACACATCTGTAGAAAGCTGAGTATGAGCACCGCAACTAAAAGTTGAAAGCATAGATATGGTTGCCACGAGTATATGCTCATGAATCATAGATAGCTACCTAGTCTCGGTTTGAGGAGACTCCACGATGATTAACCATGGGGAAAACCAGGATCAATTAAGCCGACTCACTGTTACCATCTGATCTTCTCCTCTAAACAAGCGTTTCAAACAATAGCGTCTCCCTCTTCTAAACAACAACTCTTTCCTCCCAGTGAATATGTAGAGTAACAGCCTAGCTATACCAGCCTCACTCCCCTTATAGATAAAATATTCTTGAAGATCATACTGGGGAGGCTCATCAAGATACTTCTTAAACCATTCATCAAGTAATTTTGACACCTTGTTATAGGAAAGTAAACCATGAATAAACCCAGTCACTGCATACTTAGTTGCATTAAATGGCGCATATCCACCTATAATATAATATTTTTCCTTAAGGAAATGTAAAACGTACCTCCTTAACCCAATAAGACTTTGAGGTGTCCACAAAAGTAGTTTGTATAGGGATGCGACCACATAAAATAAGTGCTTGTTTCTACCTGATGCAAAATTAATGAATACATTGTTTCTATTGGAGTAGTACAATTCCTTTGGCGAGGTTCTCTTTTTTGGGGATATTGTGTAATGTACACCTATAATATCTGGAATAATATATGAATAATATCCTTTATACGCATGGTATCCAGCTGTTAATAAATCATCACCCCATATGTATAGAAATGGAAATAATGGAGCTACTCGTGATGGATGTAGTGAGAATGTGCTTGCCGCAAATGGTGAGATAATAAATGGCTTTTTTGTCTTCTCATGAGATGGACTTATTATATCTCTGCACTCTAGTAGAGGACCGTTAAGCGGATTAATCACCCTACCTAAGATATCGATGTATACAGTATTTGTCTCAAGAATTTTCTTACCCATACTGGTTTCTACATCTTTTCGTATATACTGGATTATTATACGTGGATCTATGTTTTTCCCGGCGATCCTAGCACCTCTTTCTCTGTTATCCCATATGATCATTGGTGCAACCGCGTAGTACTTTATATTAGCTCTTGATAATTTCTCAGCTAGTTCCTGCATTTTCAGTAGTGTCTCTGGATATGTTACTACGAGGTCATTATCCATGTATATCACATAGTCCGCTCCCCTACTCCGCGAGTAGAGGAAGCCGTAGAAGTATGCAAAGGAGTTTCCAAGATCTTTATCTAATCTTATTGCTTCGAAAGATATTTTCGTCTCTATTGATAGTTTCTTGCCTAATTCGAGGAGTTCTTCAAATGATCCATCTGTTGAGGCACTGTCTATTAATAAGATCTTGTAGTTTCTCTGCATATTTATTTCTTCTATTGCATTGAAGATGCTGTAGAGGCTTAGCTTCGCTATTGAGAGATATGGCTTAGAGTTAAAATTCGATGTCACCACATATGTTAAAGTCAATGCGGGTCTCACCTATATACACGTGATATGAGAGATTGGTATAGGTGTAATATTCTCATTCTACCATATTTTTTGTGGAACCAGTATCTCTTCTCCTTGTTTATAGCTGCGTGTATGTAGCCAACAATATTCCATAAATATGAGCTGATCGGTTTCTTCTGCGTCTTCTTCATCTCACCAGCTGCTCTGAGGTACAGCCTGGTTAGGGGGTGAATTAATAGGAGTGGTAGTGGCATACCCCACTTAAAGTATTCAACACCATAAATATACTCTCTCTGAGGCGACATCCCAGCCTCAACAATATCTATTTCTTTAACACTGAGAACAGGCCAAGCACCTATTGAGATAGCCGTAGCCAATACATAGCCATCATCACAATAATTTATGGGGTACACACCCCTTAACACTGCTCTGAAGAACTTTGTAGATATCAGCATCGCAGGCCCGTAACCAGCCACTAAAGGCTTTAGCTCTAAGATGCTCGCCAAATAGTCTCTGGGCAGGATCGCGTCCCCATCCACCTTAAACAAATAGTTGTACCTACTAATATCCTCCCTCGAAAGTCTCAGCGCAGCATTAAACGAAAACCCCACTCTCACGGGAACAGGCCACGACGACTTCGTCGGCACCACGATGTTCTCAAGATTGAAACCATGCCGCCTCAAATCTATTGGTGAGGCAGACACCACATATATCTTCTGCTCAACTCCAACTTGGCTTAAAACACTCTTCAGGCTCCTCGGATTAAAAGTAGACTCATCCTTTGTGAAATATATTGTGAGAATCAATATCTCATATCACCTACTCCAAGATCCTCTAAATAAGATTTAACACTCCATAATTAAAAACATGATAAGCCTTTATTACCTATTATACTACCCGCTTTTTCAAGTACGTGGTTGCGCGCTCTTAGTACTTAGAATGATGCGGGATCCAGCGGGTTCCGATTCAATGTATGAGTTCTGTTCACCGAGCCTTACTATATTTAATAAAGTCTAGACCAAGAGTACACACTCCTTCATATTTCATCCTCTCAGGGGAGATACAACAGAAGCTCTATTCCAATGTCTCTCTAGTGGACCGTGATTAAAGTGTCTGCTCCGCGGTGTAGTACCTAAGCTATCTAGTGTTTATTTCATTTTCTTTTCTGAAATAGTTGCTTTGAATCCTGAAATAAATTTATTGATTGGGTAGGTTGTAACGCTGTATTTCGAGTATGGTTTGTGCATCTCGGACTTATATGTCATCGAGTTCATGACTGTCCTCGCTTTGCTTTATTTACAACTGAAAGCCCCGCTCTTTAAGGCGGTGATGATTGGTAAAGTTTATAAGTTTAGTACCTGGTAATATTCTTAATGATGATATCTGGGAGAGTCATACTCGAGATGGAGGGATCTCTGACCACCCCGACTGCCCCGCAAATAACAGATGTAACCCCGAATAGATACGGGGAACCGATGAACCGCTCCTAAGGCGGAGAGGAGGTCAGCAGCAGCACTGTAGATACCGATTGCTGGAACTGATCTTACAACAAAAACCTTCTCAACCTGATCCAAACCACCACATTTTTTAATAACCTTCTCTACAAGATCTCTGTTAATACCCTGCCCAGAAGCCAGTTCCTGGAGAAATTTCTTTATAAAGTTTTGATAATCCTCTTCAGCTAACTTCTTAATATTTTCACCACTCTTCAAGACATCTTCGAACTTATCCTGTCTAGTGGACACTAGAACACTATCAGATCCCAAGACCAGAGTTTTAACATCATCACATGACAAAATATCACTCTCAAGAAGTTTAAGTGTCAACGCAATAGTGCTAGATCTTGAGTAAACAGCTCCGGGATTTATCAAGTCTTTGAGAGGACTACACGTGATGTTGCTAAAAGAATACATAACCTGAAACCAAGTAGCCGGGTTCCCCCAAGGAGCTACAACAAGAACTCGTGGTTCACCCAAGAATTTCACCACGATAGATTATGAGCGGAATATTATATAAACGCGAAAACGAAATTTTTATATGAATCTTTAAACTCACTAAGCTCTTCGGAGATCGCTTTGTGCATAGTATTGATCGTCATAATGATTAGAACAAGTGTTTCAGCAACTCATTAATCAAAAATTATGGGAGTGCTCTCAACATAATATTCATAACTGCATCATTAAAATATCTGGGATAAATCCTCCTTAATCACACTTTCAACACATTTTAATTCATTTCACAAATACGGATTCTCTCGTTAGCAAGATAATTAAGTTAAGATATACAAAAGATCTTTCTATGTTCGTAATGGAGAAACATATGTTAAAAGACCAGTGGGAATATCTCGTAGCATTATTGATTTAGCACCGAATAGATGTGGGGAACCGATGAGCCCCCTAATAAGAATCCTTGTCCCTTAGGGTGGGGAGAGGTTAAATTGTCCATAGGAGGAAGGCTAATATTCCGGTTAGTAAAGAGATTTTCGTAAGTGATCTTCCAATAACCGCTTTCTTAATAGCTTCCTCCTCATTTCTTGATGAGTATATTAGGTATGAGGAGTATAGTGATAGTGATACTGTGGCTATTGCGAAGATTAGGTATAGGTGAGATGCGTGGTATAGGTAGGGTATGAGTAGTATAGATATTATTATCAGGTTAAGAATTATTGTGACCACGGCACTTTTCCTATAACCTAGAGCAACGGCTAGTGTCTTTATATTAGCTAATCTATCACCCTCAACATCCTCCACCCCCTTAATAACTTCTCTCGTTAATGTTAGTAGAAACGCGAATATGTAGGGTATGAAGGCTAGTGAGGTGAATTTGTCTAACCCACCTAATCTCTCAGCATATGATAATGATCCGTATATAAATAGATTAGATGTTGCTAAAGCAACAAATATGTTGCCTAGAAAACCCTCTCTCTTAAACCTAGAATTATATAGATCAACAATAAAAACATTTAAAATAACGAATATAGTCGTTAAGAACCCTATGAAGAAAATGGAGTAGGCAACAGCGAATAAGTACAGGAATATAGAGACTCTTCTAGCGATGGCGGGATTAATATCTCCTCTAATAAGAGGTCTCCAAGGCTTAGAAATCTTGTCTGTG
>CAZFDB010000055.1:0-7462 GCA_964517475.1 uncultured Desulfurococcaceae archaeon
TAATTAGAACATTTGAGTCAACAAGGATCTGTATTTGTTTATCATCGGGCTCATGAATTATGATCCTTTGAAACTTTTGTTTTCAACCACTCATTTACAGGATCTATATCTACTCCAGAGATCTTCTCAACAACATGATCTATTCTAACTACTGCTGGAATACGGATCCAATGTCCTAGTAGAATTGCTTCTCCTATGTTTAGACTTGGTAATTGATCTATGATTTCCTCAGTCATATACTCAGATACATGAGATATAAATGCCTGATCTTCTGGTTGTATGATCCTCATAATCGCCCAAGAACCAATTTGACTCATAATATCAGGGTCTAGTCCTCTAGGTCTCTGAGAAACTATGCCAATCCCAACACCGAATTTCCTTCCTTCTCTAACTATTGTCTCTACCCTATACTTACTCAATGTATCTCTCTCTGAAGGTATGTATATATGAGCCTCTTCTAAAAATATCATCACTGGATGTACTAATCCTTTATCTATCTTCGTGTTACTTTTCTTCAGCCACGTAATACGTTTCCTCTCCTCAAGAATCCTGTACAGCCAATGAGATACTAATGCATCTATTTGAGAAAGTGTTAAACCTGTTAAATCAACTACATTGAGTTTTGATAACTCGATCTGATCTATTACATCTTTAAAGGCATCGTTTAAAAGATTCTTTAAAAACAACTTATTACTCTCAATAAGATCAGTGACTGCCTGCGCCGCATCTCTCATCTCATTTCTAGAGGATCTTATACTTTCACTCTTAACACAATTTATGAAATTATCTAAGAACTGCTTATCTTTTTCAAGATCAATTTTATTCTTACATATTCTAATGATCAATTCCTGATTTTTAGCACCTGGCCTCACACCTATGATCCTTGCGAATTCTTGCCATGTCAATGATCTTGGGTTCAGCTTAGCATCGATCACCAGGGGATATTCTCCATTTATTCTCAGATCCTTGTATTCACCGTGGTAATCAAATATAATGACTGTTCCTCCTCTCCTAACAATCTCTCTACTTAATAGAGCCACTAAATTACTCTTACCCATACCAGTCATCGCTATAATTGCTAGATGTCTCTGAACTATTCTATTAAGATCAATTTTCACCTCCACGTCAGAATTTCTCAAAAGACTTCCTATTCTACACCACCTAGGGTCATTGGGAGAGAATACTCTCGATAACGTGCTAGACGTAGCTTTATAAACCTCTGTACCTGGTGGAGGAGCTATGGGGGGCATTCTAAGACTCTCTACTTCACCCAGTATTCTAAAGAATCCTTTGTAGTATATAGATCTGCTATCAATCTTGAGTATATTAGCTATCTTACCAAGATCAGTTGCCGAGATATTCTCATCAATAATAAGTGATCCAGAAACACTACTCTGAACAAGACCTATTACATGATACCTATCATATTTCAATTCTATGTACTCCCCAAGCATAGGCGGTTTAAGAGCGAGGAATACTCCCCCATAAGGTTTGCTCTCACCAATTACATAACCCAATAAATCTTCTTCACTCCTATTTTTTCTAGTGATACCTGGTGAACCCATATATTCACCTGAGACGCATCTTATTTCTTAGATCAGATATATTGAGTAGATTTAATACTTTCATAAGATCCTCATCTGATACCCTTACCAATCTATCTATTAAAGATAGTATTATTGGGTAGCCATCATGACTCATACTATGCATTATATCAAGAACTCTCTTTAGAAAATCCATATCATTACTCTCATTAAAATACTCAATTCTTAAAATAGGTTTCTTAGCCTCTATCCTTACATACGCTACATTTACTCTAAACTCTAATCCCAGAAATTGAAGAGTTGATGAGGAGTGTTTAGCGAATCCTACCTCGGAAGTGTATTCTTCTAATAAGTGTATATCAGGTTTACTAAAGTTTTCTCCCAGGACGCTTCTCGCGAGTTCTTGTGAACCACTATTCTTGGCTACAAATATTATCTTGGACAAATCCTTATCTGAGAAAGTTTTTAGCAAATCTCTAAGCTCTTTTAATAATTCAATACCTGGTTTATCTCTCAAATATTTATTTAATGAATAAATTTTCTTGACTAAGGATCCGTCTACAAGGATCAAGTCATTATCCAGATCTATTGTTTCTCTCAGGGTTAATAATTCGGATCTTATTGATCTTATATCGAGATATTCTCTGGGATCATCTGCTAAGTCACTAATATCTACTTCAGCATACTCATAATTATTTGAGCAAGTGTCTACATAACCCGCATTCAAGACATACAAGAAGTATCCTCTTAACTCGACCCAGTTATAACCACTATCTATTGAGCCTACGCATCTTAAGTCAGAGATTATTTGAGGTCTATATCTAATCCAGATCTCCTGAAGCTTCTCTAGTAATGTGAGTGGGGGTGTTTCGTAGAGAGTACTTAGAATTTTATCTCTGGAGCTATACACTATATTAATTGTTTTTATAAGCATTACTTCATCAATAATATAACTTTAAATGAAAATATTTATTTCTCAGCTGATTACAACTGAAGGCCTCGCCCTTTAGGGCGGGGAGGAGGTCAGTAAGGTGTTGAGATGCTTATATATTTCTCCACATTATATATACATAGTGTAGAGAGCTATGTCTGAGAAGATCCCTCAGTGGATGCCTCCTGAATGGCTTAAGATTAAGTATAGAGGAAAGACTATATTAGAGCTCTTAGAAATGCCTATGGATGAGATTGTTAAGCTATTGCCCTCAAGAGCTAGAAGAAGTCTTAGAAGAGGCTTATCAGAGGAGAAGAAGAAGTTGCTAGAGAAAGTTATTATGGCAAGAAGAGCTTTGGAACAGGGGAAGAAAGTGGTTATAAAGACACATGTGAGAGATATGGTTATTCTTCCTATAATGGTGGGTTTAACAATAGCTGTTCACAATGGTAAAGAATATGTTCCAGTTACCATTACTCCCGAGATGATCGGGCATTACCTAGGCGAGTATTCAATAACAACAAAGAAAGTTGAGCACGGAGAACCTGGTCTGAAGGCTACTAGAAGCAGCTTATTCGTGGCAATGAAATAATTTTTTAATTAACAGTCTAACCCGCTCTTAATAAATTGATCGGTTTCTTACTAAATAGATCTTTAATTTTATCCAGTTCACCATATAATAGGTAAATTTCGCCGTCTTCAGCTCTAAAAACTATGTATTCACCTAATTCATACGCTAGTGATGTTATGGCGCAAATAATCGCGTCTCTATCATCTCTCGACAGATTATCTCTGAAGATATTATCTAGTAAAGTTCTAATCATAGATAATCGTTCACTACTTCTAGGATGTGTCTCAATAATGATCCCTGCAAAATTCCTCTGTCTAAGTCTCTCAAGTATCTCTATGTTCTTTATCACAAGATCTTTAATGAAATTAGGTGGAAATATCCTAAGACCTTTCCTAATCATTTCTCTCTCCACCTCTCTATAACCATTCGATAAGTTGAATGGTGCATCTATTGATAATATATCGCATTCTTGAATAACGTCTATTATTTCGCTTAGAGTGTGTAGTCTATAGATCTTGATATTTATGAAATTATTTTCTACAATAATTTTAGCAATACTACTCCTTCTCTTAATAGAGAGATCCAGACCACAGAAAATCTTATCTCTCAGCATTAGCTTTACCTGTGGCTCTAGTGATGTCTTCTACTAGTTCTCTAGCTAATCTCTCTGGATCTCGATTATAGTACTTGATGACAGCATTTCGCCTAGGATCAATATATGGATTAAAGATCCTTTCAAGTAAATCACTTGGTAAGTCATATCCCGTTAACACATACGAATTCTTATTGTTAGAATAAGCAATAAAGATCTCTATAATAGTCCCCGCATACCCTCCCACAGCCACTAAAACATCTCCTGATAGTACCAAGGTCTCGGATCTCTGTCTCATACTCAAGCCAGTGAGTACAGGTATAAAACATTCTTTTCTTGGCACCTCTGGTAATTTATCGAAGTTGTGTGGAAGTATAAATACACTTTTTATCCCATATTGACAAGCCTCATCTGCGATCACCCTCATCGTGCCGTAGTATCCTCCTAAGTAGAATATTATTTTGTGATCCAATAGATCAACGAGATACTTAATTAATTTCTTAATATCTCTTGCTAATTCCTCAGACGGAGGATCGCTGTGAGCAGCGAAAGAGATCCTGTACATTGAATCATCACTGAATCATCTTATTAAGAGTAGGGGTATGATACCTATATAAGGTACCTTAATAACCACACCATCTCCTATACTCACAACTTTTCCAATCACTGATCTAAAGCTTATCCCCGGCTCCCCTGGATTATTAGGAGGATCTGGGACCGGGTTATTATCACCTTTCGTGACATAATAGTAAGTATCATTATAGATCCTGATCTCTATAACTCTATGAATAATTAATTCACCATTTGGTCTCCTAAAAACTATTACGTCGCCAATACTGATTTCTCTAGGGTCATTTACTGGGAGCATGAGAACAAGATCACCGGTGTTTAGGGTAGGCTCCATACTACGTCCCTCAATCACTGCTAGGAAATGAGTATTTGTTAATTTTCCGTAGAGTGATATTCCTAAGACTACGATTACTAGGATTAATAGAGAAATATCTGTTTTCTTAATCCTCATCTAGATCACTAAGATCTATTTCAATAATCTTGCCCTCTCTAGGCTTTTCCTCCTGGATATTTTTACCTTCATCCAACTCCACATCTTCACCAGCTTTAACTTTTGATATAACAGTTCTCCACTTGTACCCACAATTAGGGCATTTAAAAGATCCCATGATGGTTATAGTTACTCTACCTCTTGAATCAGGTATAGGAGAGACTAAATGCCATGTTCTCTCAGGTTCCTTGACTTCATAACCACATCTAGGACAGATATTTGGTTTCTCACGTGTTTTTCTCAATTTTCATCCTACTAATATTCATTTAAAAATAATTTAACTCCATATCTATATCTAAGAACTCAATAATCATATTTAAGCTCTCTTCAGGATCATGTTAGAGACTATCTATACAAAAACTCCTGGAAAATTCACTCATATTTAGTTATAAACCTTATTCGTAGTAATCTAAAGCTTAATTGGAAATTAGATGGTTAATTAATTAGAGAAAGAGATATAAAGGGTCTGAAAATGGGTCTTGATCTAGGTAAAAAAGCGAAGTATCTAGGAGGACATTTAATGATGAAAAAAGAGTACGGGGATCTAATACTAGAAGGTAGGAAAACAAGTACTATTAGACTAGGCTATATTATACCTAAGAAGAAAGAGATCATTATACACAGCGGTGGAAGACCAATAGCTAAAGCTTTAATCGATGAGGTGATTCATAAGAGATTATCGGAGTTGAATGATGAGGATATTATTCGTGAAGGTTATAGCTCTAAGAAAGAATTATTCAGAGAACTAAGAAAAATTTATGGGAGAAAGGTTTCGAAGGATAGTGTGGTTACTATAATAAGATTCCATGTTATTGAGAGACTTGATCAATTAGATATTTCGAAACCTTACATGGGTCTTAAACCAAGAGATGTGGCTGCGTTAGGATTAAGGTATCTAGATAATGAATTATCGGATGAGGAGAGAAGAGTTCTACAAGTACTTAGAGAGACTGGTAGTATTAGGAAAACCGCTTATACTATATACGGATCGGTTGAGAAAAGATTTAATGTTAGATTAGTTCTGAAGAAGGTTATAGAGAAACTAATTATGAAAAAGATCTTAGAAGTGGGTAGTATCTAGATTATGTGATGTATTACTTACGACGCATCTAAGTTCTTAGATACAAACTCATCTAATTCATTCAGATCCATGAAACCTTCGTGTCTAGCGACTAAATCACCGTTTTTAAATATTATTATTGTTGGAACAGCGAATACTTGATACATTATACTTAAAATCAGATTATTCATTGATCTTGTATTTACCTTAGCGAATTTTATCACGGATCCGTTTATCTTACGTGTCATAGCATATTCCTCGAATATAGGAATAAATCTCTTGCATACTGGGCACCCAGGATTATAGAAAACAACCACAGAGTACCCCTCACCAATAAACTTCTTAAAGTTCTCAAGACCCTCGATCTCTTCCGTATATTTATCTCTCTGCGACAGTAATTTCTTGTATAATTCCTCGGCTATTTTACGTATTTTATTATCGATCTCTTCCATTAATCTCTCCCTAAATTATATTATTTTATAACTACCTCTTAACATATTCTATGGATCAGCCAATATAGAATTTATCAAGAAAAAATTATTGGTTCAGCAAACAACTCTCTATCATGTTTCTTCGGTCTTTTTATGGTAGTGATCCGAAAGCCTCTTTACCTTTATTTATTGCGGCATTTAACCTCTTCTCAACATCATCCCAATTAATTACATTCCACCAATTATCCACATATGTTGATCTATCGTTTTTGTACTGTAGATAATAAGCGTGCTCAAACACATCTACTATAAGTACAGGTATTATCCCAGGTACCTGAAGAACATTGTGTTTCTCGATCTGATATATCCTTAATTCACCTAGGAGTACATCGTATCCCAGAGCAGTCCATCCCACACCCTCAACATTTTTAGCGGCTACTGAGAACAGATCTTTGAATTTCTGGAATGAGCCAAATGTTTTATCAATTAGATCTCCTAATAATCCTCCTGGGGAACCACCTCCCTTACTCGGAGGCGCCATATTGTGCCAGAAGAGACTATGAAGTATATGTCCTCCGTAGTTAAATGAGAAATCTCTGAGAACTGCTCTGACATCAATTTGTAATTCTCCTTTTATATGCTTTTCTAATTTCTCAAGAGCCGCGTTTGCGCCGTTTACGTATCCTTGATGATGTTTTTGGTGATGAACTTTCATTATTTCCTCGGATATATAGGGTTCTAAAGCATTGTATGGATATGGGAGTGGGGGTAATTCATATCTCTTCATGATGTGCACCCTATAATATTCCTATAAAAACTTATAAGATTAGATGTATCGTATATAAACTTTGTTATAATTCAACATATTTTAATTGCTCAATAACATATTTCCTTATCTCTGTCGGTTTAGAAGGTTCTCTTATTATTCTACCCCTCTCTATGTATTTAATAAATAAGTTCTCTGGCTCTCTCTCATCTGGACACTTGGGCGGAGGATCGATCCAGTATGATACATAGTATTGGAACTTGTCTCCAGTAAGACATCTATATAATTTCTTAGCGCCAGGCATCTTTCCTCTTTTAGAAAATGGTACCCATTTATTATCTCTATAGATCTCTACTATATCCATGCTAAGATCCACACTTTTTGGAAAGGCTATGGAGGTTCCCACGCCAAAGCCGTCTACTACATCGCGTAAATAAATTATTTCTTCCTCATCCAAGCCTCCGCTCACAAAGATCTTGACATTGTCTCTCCCGATTGTGTGAAGGG
>CAZFDB010000056.1:0-7408 GCA_964517475.1 uncultured Desulfurococcaceae archaeon
TTAAAGAAGAATTATATCTCATCAACTATTCTGGGCAGTGGTGTTCTAGATAATATTTCTCGCAACAATTTCCTTGTTTTAAGAAGAGATGGGGTTGGTGTTGTGAAAGGTAAAATGATGATTTTGAGAGAGGGTTTTTTCAGAAACATAGTTCTTATACCAATACCTGAGACACGTATAGTGAAAGAGATTATTGATGACGTGGTTAGCGAGAATGAATACGTTTATCTCAGAATAAATATTAGTGGGTGTAGAGGATCTGTTGTTGTTAACCCTATATTTAGGGCTAAAGCAAGATCGTATAAACTAGAGATCTTAGCAACCGAACCTGTTAGTGTCAAAGGATCAGGTAATTTCCTTATTGAAAGATGAGATCTGGAGGTGGGTGCGGAGAATAGATTTACTATTGGCTCCTGCGACAAGATCATACTAATTGGACTATTAAGAAGTCTTGATCCTAGGAATATTATTAGCTCATTGAGAAAAGATTTAGAAATCGATTCAGTAACTATTGCTCTGGGATCTACTGAGTATATTAGGTATAGGATAAGATTCGTTGTAGACATACCTCTTCGAAGAGATATTATTAGAGAATATGATATGGTTTAAACATCTAATATATTAATAATCTCCTAATAACATTCTTCACGGTGAAGCTATTGGGTGTTGGGAAGAGGTATAGTGGCTACAAATCATGGAGTTTCTTTGAGGCTGATAAAGATTACAAATCATATAAATTAGTTAGAGAGATTAATCGTGTTCCCTCAAGAATAATTCCTTTATCTAAGGTTGAGGAGGAGAGAGTTGATGAGATTATTGAGAAGAATATAATTATCTCACTCCATGATCACTCTCTGGTTTATCCTGAGAAACCCGATGAATTCATCGAGTATATGAGGATTGGTAGACCATGGATTGGTTATGAGGGTTTAGCCTACTCAGGATTAGATGGGTTCTTCGAAGGAATGTTTGATGGTGTTGCACTTATGAGATCTCCTGATCCTTGGGATTGGGATAACGTGGTTCATCAAATAGGTATGTTTCAAGCTGATATAGATCATCAAGACCTTGTTTTTGTGGCTAGGAGATCTGAGGATTTTGAGAAGGCTTTTAGAGAGGGGAGGATTGCTATGGTTATTCATCTTGAGGGTCCGCCTAATATTAGAGAAGATTTATCTAAGGTAGATATTCTGTATGGATTAGGTGTTAGGTGTATGGGTATAGCTTATAGTCGTGGAAATGAGTTTGGTTCTGGATTAGCTGATAAGATAGATCGTGGATTAACAGATCTGGGGTATGAATTAGTTAGGAGAATGAATAAATTAGGTATATTAATAGATCTCGCTCACGCAGGAGATAAAACAAGTCTTGATGTTATTGAGGCTTCAAAGGATCCTGTGGTAATAACACATGCCGGTGCAAGATCTCTTTGGCCCTCGAGGAGGATGAAACCTGATGAGGTTATCCAAGCATTAGCTGAGAGAGGCGGGGTATTTGGTGTTGAGGCGGCGCCGCACACAACAATAACAATTAATAATCCGAGGCATAGTATTGATAGTGTTATGGAGCATTTCCAATACATAGAGAAGCTTGTCGGTATAGATCACGTGGCTTTTGGACCAGACACATTATTTGGTGATCATGTCGCTCTACACAGAGTTTTTGGAGAGTATCTCGCTATATCAGCTACTGAGGAAAACCTGCCTCAATTCCCAAGAGTTGATTATGTTGATGGTCTCGAGAACCCTTCTGAGTTTAGAAATATTATTAGATGGCTTGTAAAGAACGGGTACTCTGATCAAGAGATAGCTAAGATTATTGGGGGAAATATTCTTAGAGTGACTAGGAGGGTGTGGAGATAAAAAAATTAATTATTTTATTTAGTGAAGTATGCTCTCATGAAGTAGAAGTCTTCACCATTCAACACAAATTCTCCTTTTAACGAAGCTGTTTTACCAGCGAAGTTTTTCTGGGTGTATAGGAAGATCCATGGAGCATCTCTCCATATGATCTGTGCAGCAAGTTTGTAATACTCGGCTCTCTTAGCAGGATCAAGTTCTTTCCTAGCTAAATCAATATATTTATCAACCTCAGAATTATTGTAGCACCCAGGCGCCAGTCCCTTAGGAGTTATTTGGCTTGAGTGGAATTGACCGAATAATATGAAGTATGCATCAGGTATCGCGGTTCCCCAACCAAGTAGACCTGCATCATAGTCTTTATCGGAGCAAGGCTTCGTTAGAGTGGCTACGTAGCTTGGCCAATCCATTGTTCTAAGCTCAACTTGAACACCTATATTAGCTAGATATGCTTGAATAGCTTCAGCAACCTGTTTATCTTGTAGATATCTACCTGTTGGATGTATCATGATCATCTTAAAACCATTCGGGTAGCCCGCCTCTGCTAGTAGCTTCTTAGCTTTCTCAGGATCATATTTATAAGGCTCCATCGGGGAGTAGCCTAGGTAGTGTGGTGGGATGAATGAGTCGTTTGCGGGTATAGCTAATCCATAGAGTATGCTCTTAATAATAGCTTCTCTATCAATAGCGTAGTTAAGAGCTTGCCTAACCCTAGGATCAGCTAATGGACTATTAGGCTTAATCACGAAGAATACGTAGATAACTCTATTCATAGTAGGTGTTAAAGCAACTAGGTTGGGGTTCCCAGCTACTCTATCAAGATCTGTTGCAGGTAGATTATATGCGAAATCAACATCACCAGCTAATAAAGCTGCTAACCTCGTTGATGCCTCAGGCATAATAAACCACTCAATTCTCTTGATATAAGGCTTCTGACCCCAGTAATCATCGAATCTCTCCAAAACAATTTTCTTACCCTTCTCCCAAGAAACAAATTTGTAAGGTCCTGTGCCAACGACCTCGGTTATCGTATTATTCTTGAATTTCTGAAGAATAGGTAAACTAGTGATCATTGGGTAGCTGGCTAGCATATCTAGGAAGAATGGGTATGGTTGTGATAAGTATACTCTCACAGTGTACGTGTCAACTACCTCGGTTCTATTCACAGGGCCGAGTTGAGCTCTTACTGGAACTCTAACGGTTGGGTCGAACCATCTATCAAAATTAGCTTTAACAACAGTTGCGTTGAACTCAGATCCGTCGTGGAATTTAACATTTTTTCTGAGATACAATGTGTATACTAAACCATCACTAGAAACCTCCCATCTCTCAGCTAGGAGTGGGATTAGGGATAGGTTACCAGGATCTCTCCAGAGAAGTGTTTCGTATACATGTCTAAGAACATTTGCCACCATAGCAGTTGTTTGCCCATGAGGATCAACTGTGTCGAGATCCACTCCAATCGCTACTTTAAGAGTATCTTTAGCAGATACAATCTCGGTTAATGTTTGTGTAGGTGATGTAATAGATGTAGTAAATGTTGTTGTTAGAAGTGGTGTTGTTTGAATAGGTTGTTTCTGTAATGGATTTATAATGAAGAAGGCTACTAATCCAGCAATAACTACCAAAACAATTATTAGTATAGCGGATGTTTTTGATAGTGCCTTATATAGTTGTCTGGATCGATCGAAGCTAGACACCCTATCGAAATAAAAATTATTTAGAGGGTTTATAAACTTTACCTATTAGATAGATCATATTTTTAAACAAGCAACGAAATGATCATTCTCAACTTCTCGTAGAATAGGTTCATTAAATAAACATTCTTTATCAACTAATGGACATCTAGTAGAGAATCTGCATCCTTTAGGAGGATCTATTGGACTAGGAGGCTCACCCCTAGCCCTGAACCTAGGATCCTTAAATATTTTGCCTATTAGAATAGATGTTGTTGATGATAAGAGCATCTTAGTATATGGATGCATCGGGTTAGTCAACACTTTCTCAGTATCTCCGAACTCAACTATTTTTCCTAGATACATAACAGCTACACGATCAGTTATACTCCAAACCAAACCTATGTCATGTGTAATAAATATCATTGATAAGCCTCTGTTCTCAACTATTTCGAGTAGGAGATTAAGTATCTGTGCTCTCACAGAAACATCTAGTGCAGAAACGATCTCGTCAGCAATTAAGATGATAGGGTCAACGGATAACGCTCTTGCAATAGCTACTCTCTGCTTCTCTCCACCAGATAATTCGTGGGGGTATTTATAGACGTGATCCTCTCTCAAACCTACTTGACGGATCAATTTAATCACTCTCTCGGTAACCTCTGATCTACTTAGACCCTTAGATCTACTCCTAATAGCATCCGCCAATATATCATGAATAATCATTCTAGGATCAAGACTTGTGTCAGGGTTCTGAAAAATCATTTGTATAGCATATCTATACTTGGAGGGTATGGTTCTGCGACTATTAATTATCTCCTCACCATTGAAGTAAACAGATCCACTATCAGGTCTAATTAAACCAGCTAGGATACGACCAAGTGTTGATTTCCCAGAGCCGCTCTCACCAACTAATCCAATAACCTCTCTCTCACCCAAATTAATACTTGCTCCATCAACAGCTCTGACAAATAATTTCTTGAATAATGATATTTCGATAGGGAAGTACTTCCTTATATCAACAGCAACCAATAAATCACTCACTGCCCCTCACCCCTGAGTAGGTGGCAGTAAACAACTCTTCCACCCAAACTAATCTTTGGAGGATCTTGTTTCGAGCATATATCAATAGCCTCACGACACCTAGGAGCGAATCTACATCCACTCGGTGGATTAATTAGACTAGGTATTGAGCCAGGTATAGAGTATAGTTTTGATTTCCTCTCATAAGTAAGGCTTCTAAGAAGAGCTTTTGTGTATGGATGCTTAGGATCATTTTTAATCTCATCCCTTGACCCGATCTCAGCTACTCTTCCAGCATACATAATCATTATTCTATCACTTATCTCTAGGAGTAGAGAGAGATCATGTGATATGAATATTATTGATGAACCGTATCTATCCCTAATATCATTCAGAAGATCTATTATCTCAGCCTGTATAGTAACATCAAGAGCCGAGGTAGGTTCATCAGCTATTATTAGATCTGGTTTATGAGCAATTGACATAGAGATCAGAACTCTCTGCTTCATACCACCACTTAATTGATGAGGATAAGCATATACTCTTCTCTGAGGATCCGCTATCCTAACAATTTTGAATAACTCAGCTACTCTACTAAGATAATCTCTGTAGCTACCACCATTATGAGCCTCGTACACCTCAGCAACCTGCGCACCCACTTGATAAACTGGGTTGAGATACGAGTTAGGGTCTTGAAAAATCATTGTTATCATCTTACCCCTGATCCTCCTCATCTCATTCTCTGATAATTTCAAGAGATCTCTTCCTCTAAATAATATTTCTCCAGAAATGATTTTCCCAGGGCTCTGAATAAGTCTCATAATGGCTAGTGCAAGTGTTGATTTACCAGAACCACTCTCACCAGCCACTCCAAGAATCTCTCCTCTATAGAGATCAAATGATACATTCTCCAAAGCTCTCACAACTCCCTGAGGCAGGTAGTAGTGAACTGTTAAGTTTCTCACCTCAAGAATCTTATCCATAGAGATCACCCCTACAAAATCTTCTTGGATCTTGGGTCAAGAGCATCTCTCAAACCATCACCAACGATATTGAATCCTAGGACTGTTAATGATATGAATAAACCTGGTATAAGAGCTATGTGAGGAGCACTGAGTAAGTATCCTCTACCACTACTAATCATTGAGCCCCACTCAGGCGTGGGCGGCTTAATACCTAGTCCTAGGAAACCTAGTGATGAGACTAAGAGAATTGATAACCCGGCGTAGTATGTGGCTTGAACAATTATTATTGAGAAGATGTTGGGTAGTATATGTCTAAACATTATATGAATAGATCTCTCGCCGAGTAATTTCGCGGCTGCGATATAATCCTCCTCAACGACTTGGAGAGTAATGTTTCTAGTCAATCTAGTGTATACCGGGAAAGTAGTTATTGATATAGCAAGTATCAAACTCGTAAATCCCTGCCCAAGAGCTGTTGATAATGCAATTGCCAAGAGAATTGCTGGGAATGCAAGCATTACATCAACTATTCTCATCACCACATTATCTATTAATCCTCTATAGAAACCTGCTACTAGGCCGAGGAACACTCCTATTAAGGCTCCCAATATCACCGATACAATCGATATACCCAGAGTGTATCTGGCTCCAACAAGTATTCTACTCAGAATATCTCTACCAAGCTCATCTGTCCCAAGAGGATGTTGTAATGAGGGTGGTTCTCTGGCCCTTGCCAAATTTATTTTGTAGGGGTCGTATGGAGCTATGTATGGTCCTATAATCGCTATTATGAAGAAGATCCCTAGAATAAATAGGAATGCAAAGGCTAATTTATTCTCTCTAAATCTTCTCCACGCCTCAACATAAAATCTCTTCCTAGCATTACTCAATACTTTATCAATCACTTGTTGCTCCATACCCCATATCTCACCCTCGGATCAATTAATCCGTGTAGTATATCAACTAGTAAATTAATTATCATGAAGATAAGGATCATGAACATTATAATGCCTTGAACCATTGGGTAATCTCTAGCAAATATAGACTCCATAAGAAGAGAACCTATACCAGGCCACGCATAAACATACTCAGTCACTATCGCGCCACCCAATAAAACACCTATTTGAATACCAATCACAGTTGTTATTGGTATAAGAGAGTTTCTTAGAATATGCCTAGTAATAACCTTACCTCTACTCAAACCCTTAGCAACAGCTGTCACAACATGATTACTCGATAACACATCAAGAACCGCGGCTCTAGTAATCCTGATCAGGTTGCCTATTAGAGCAAGTGCTAGGGTGAGTGCTGGGAGAATTATGTGGCGAGGAGACTCAGCGCCTCCAGATGGCAGGATCTTGAGTTCCACGGCGAAGACATATATGAATATAATCGCTACCCAGAAAACAGGTACTGATGAACCTATTAATGAGAATATTGATATAGCATATGATAATTTGGCTCCAGGCTTCAAAGCAGATATTATTCCTAGAGGAATAGCTATTAAAACAGCAATCGCTTCTGCAACGATCGCTAGCGTCAATGTATATGGGAACCTATACAGGATCTCGCTCAGCACAGGTGTCCTGGTTCTGAGAGATGTTCCTAGATCTCCTCTCAATACAGAGGATATATAATCAATAAACTGTATATATAATGGCTTGTCTAAACCGAGTTGTTGTCTTATTCTAGCAACATCCTCCTCCAAAGCCTCGGGCCCAGCAATTAACCTGGCTGGGTCCCCAGGAAGCATTCTCAAAATAATGAATATAGCGATCATTGCTCCTACGAACGTAGGGATCATGTAAACTATTCTACGAATAATATAATTGATCATGCTTACTCACATCTTTACATAAATATAAAATAAAAACCCTTATAAATC
>CAZFDB010000057.1:0-7059 GCA_964517475.1 uncultured Desulfurococcaceae archaeon
TAGAGATGTGCCTATATATCCTAAGCTGGAGGTGAGTCCGCCTCAGACAACGAATGTGGATGAAAGAGGGAACTCTAAAAGTGTCGTGGTTAGTGGCTATGGATTTGATCCTGGTGCAACAGTTACTCAGATAATCTTCGATAACCTGAACTACCCAGGCACAGTCTACTCTGTACCCACAACCATAACTGTTGGTGCATACGGAAACTTCAGTGTAACTCTCTCAATACTTAGCGATATAAGTTCTGAGGGAATGGCTCAAGGCACCTATAACGTCACAGCACAGGCGTCTGGAGCGTCTTATATTGACAATCTGAAGAATGCTACATTAACTATTGTCCCACAAGCGGTTATATACGCTACATTAACTGTTGATCCAAGTACTGGATACGTTATTATCGATCAGAACTCTGGTCCTGGTAGAGTATATGCTCATGGTAGATGCGACGCTAGTATATGCGAGTACAACTACGTATACGTTTACCTATATGGTTTCTCACCAAACTCAGCTATTCCAGTAATAGAACTTGTTAATAGAAACTATACTGGTGTTAGCTACAGCTTCACATTTGATCCAGCAACAAATAAGACAAACAGTAATGGTTACGCAGTATTGAATCTAGGAACCTCACTCGCTAAGTTCAATATGAGTGCTGGAGACTACTACGTGAAAGTTTATGTATCTCCGGCACCACAGACCTTCACCAATTCTTCTAACATACCGCTAGGTAGCAGTGACACAGTTACTCTAAGTCTGCCTAATGGAGCTAGTGTAACTGCTGTATCATATGTTGCTGGTAGCTGGAGCTATGTTCAGAAAGCAACAGATACATCATTCACTATAACAGATACCCTAAGGATAGATTTCACATATGGTGGATACAGCTATAGATTAGCAGCAAACTGGAACACAACCACGGGTAATGTAACATTCGCACTATACAACATATCCACTACTCCATACGTACAATTATTCAATGTATCAGTTCCATCCGAGTATAACGCCACGATAGGAGCTAACGTATCAGTACTATACTTCAACATAACTCCTTCAGTAAGTTACGCTACGAGTACTTCAGATGTGCCACCATTACCTCCTGGGAGCTACATATTCTACGCATCATTCTACGGCTACCCGAACCAGATCTTGCTAGTATTGAGACAGTACCAGTTCGTTCTAACATACGCGAATCTCTCAATAACATTGAGAGCACCTGATGGAACATTATTTAGATGGTACTTTGAGTATCCGGGTAATTATAGTTTCGATGGAGTATCAGTGCTGGATAGTGGCTGGGTTATACAACAATACTCAGGTTATGAGTATCGCATACGCTTCATGTATGACGCCTCAGCACAAGTTGCTACTCTCAGCGTAAGATTGACATCGTTGGAGATGGTGTCATACTCCTTCCTGAACCAGTACTACCTGGTTAGACCAATACTAGTCATACTACAACCAAGACCTGCTCCAGGACCATTTATGCCAGGTGACGCTTTAGTTATCGCTGTATATGGATACGGACCTAGCTACCCATGGACAACAGTGATACCCAATGCACCATTCCTATACAACAACTTGACCATAAGACTCGACTTAATGGTGCTAAATGCGTCCTTGCCACTAGGTAGAGATGGGAACGCGACATATAAATACGTGTATTTACCAGGGAACCTGACATTCGGTGTCCACTATCTCAAAGGTACTGATAGTTGGGGCTACGAATACACTGAGGCAATAATAATTGGTGTAGCTGCCTACTGGGCTAAGATAGTATATGGAAAATACTCACCTGATAAAAGAGTGTCCGCAGGCTACTACGACAATGCTAGAATAGAGGCTTGTCCATGCAAAGAGAGTTTAGGAGTAGTTGGTATGAAGTACTGTGGGTCATGCGCTGTATATTCTGGAGTCTGCGATTACTTAGGCGATTATGTAGAGGTTGTGGTCTCGGGACTAGCACCAAATGAGGTAGTATCATTCTACTTCGGAGGTGTATTCAGAGGAAATGTTACAGCAGATGCAAATGGTGTTGCTAGAATAGTATTCGTAGTACCAACTCTGCCAAGCGGTACCTACACTATACACATAGTTGGTCAAATAACAGGGTACAGGCAGGTCACAACATTCTTCAATGGAACAGCGTTCATAGATAATGTCAATCCAGAAGTGTATCCAAAGATCCTTCTAGTGGATCTTGGAGTAGAGCTTGGTAGACTAAATGATAATTCTACAACAGTGGTTGCTCTACCAGTAATAATTGGCTCAGGTATTGTCAAGGTTATAGGCACTGGCTTCACTCCAGGAGTACAGTTCATAGCAGTATTAATAAACAACACTGATGCCACAGCGAGCGTCAACAACAACGTGGGTAGGTGGAACGCCAACTCAGACGGTGTATTAATTGCTTATAGTGTTGCTGGTAGAGTTATTGAACCTGGATTATGGATACCTGTGATGGAGCCAGGTAAATACAAGGTAGAGCTACTCTACCTACCACCGGCATCACCTTCAGCGCAAGTGACTATGGGAGGCTTCGTATTTGTTATAAACAACATATCAATACTTGCCACAAAAGATGATCTAGAAGCTCTATACAATAGAACCAAAGCAGAAGTTATGAATCTAGTGAATAGTCTCATGCCAATATTATTTAACTTAACCAATACTGCTATGGCTGAAATTGAGAGATTCAAGAACGATATAATAGGTGCTGTGGGGGCTGTGAATGAATCATTGACATCTGAGTTGTCAAAGACAAGATCCGATATATTAACGGCGATAAGCAGTCTTGATGGCAAGGTGTCGGCACTACAAACAGCATTGTCAACAGCGAGATCTGATATATTATCAGCTATATCAGCGCTAGACACCAAAGTCACAGCTATGTCAGGTAAACTTGACACAGTGACCGCATCACTAGAAAATGTGACTACGAGCCTGAGCACGGTGCTGGCTCAATTAAGAGATTTAAGTGATAGGATGAGCACAACACTAGCAACATTAACAGCAACAGTCACTGGATTATCAACAAAGATAGATTCAGTAGTAGCCACTGTTAATGATCTAAAGAGTAGTGTTGCGACTGTGAGTAGTAAAGTAGATACTTTAGCAACTTCAGTCAGTGATTTGAAGACTGCTGTAGGAGCATTACAGACAAGTGTCAAAGATGTTGCCACTGCTGTGAATACTGTTAGTAGCAAGGTTGATACTGTATCATCAGCAGTGAATGCAATCAGTGGCAAAGTTGATACTGTTGGTAGCAAAGTTGATGCTAGTGCATCTGATCTAAAGAAGACGTTATCTGATGTACAAAGCACATTATCAGGACAGCTAGGTACAGCATCAATAGTATTGTATGTTGCGACAGTATTAGCTCTACTAGCATTTATATTCTCACTATTAGCATATCTATCAATGAGAAAAGCAACAGTATCTAAATAATCCTTGTTCTAAACCATACTTTTTTCCATTTTTTTCCTCCTCTGTAAAAACAATGCTTATTTTCGCCTCAGAACTAAAATAGTGGTACTTATTATACACCCTTCCAAAATCCTCTGGTATATAGAAATAGCGTATCTCCATGATCAGTAATCAAAAAATCTAAGATTCTTGCAGATCCTCATGATCCGAGTAATTAATTATCTGAACATTTACTAATGATCCGGTATAGATTCAACTTATCAGCAGAGAAATCAGTGAATTTCTAACCTTTTTAAGCAACTTCATTTAACATATAATTCGCCTAGGAACATCTGACCTACTCCCCGCCTTAAAGAGACATAGGTTCTCTTCAGCGGGTTCATCGGCTCCCCGCATCTATTCGGGTTTACATCTGTTATCTGCGGAGCAGTCGGGGTAGTCAGAGATCCCCCCCATCTTAAATAATGCTCTCCTAGATATCATCATCAAAACATTACCAGGTACGAAAATTATAAATTTTTCCTTATCATCCCCGCCCTAGAGAGCGAAGACTCTTAGTTATAAAACATTATTGAAGTAATAAGTTTTTTAGAATGAAAATAAAAGTTGTTGAGAACTCAATTATTCTCATAGCAAAAATATTCGATATCGCAACATAACTTAATTTCTTTATCTTTTCGTAATACATATATTTGATGAAAAGAATTTTTCTTAGATATAAAGAATTTGTGATAGCGATGAAGATAGCAATTGACCATGGAACTAAGAAGATGTATGTGATAAATTCTTTAATAAGTAGATTAATAATGAGGATATGTGTTGATACTATTAATAGAAGGATCAAGTATATTAACCATATTTTATCTTCTCTTACTGAGATAGCGAGATTCTTTCTACCAAATAATTTATCGATTTCACTATCTGGTAAACTATTAATGAATAATGTTGTTAACGATGTTGATCCGAATAATGAGCCGATTAAATATGAGATAGGATCAATGGTTTGATAAACTACGTAGTAGCTACCTATGGAAACAAGGACTCCCTTAAGATAAACACTGATCTCTCCTAATCCTATCTTAGTGAAAATAGATGTGTACCCCAGAATAATTGCGGCTCCTATAATCATTAGAACCAGGACTAAAAAACCTCTTGAGAACGCTAGGTATAAACCGATTATTCCTGCTAAAACTATTGTGACTAAACCCATATAAAGTGCTTCTTTATCCGATACTATCCCATTCACAATAGTTTTTGAGCCACCGCTAAAACTAGTCTTTAACGTATATAGATCAAGTCCAGATCTATAGTCAAAATAATCATTAAATATATTCACTGCACTATGAGACAAATAAACACCTATGTAAAGTAGTGAGAGTGTGATTATATCTACATGATTTAGAGGATCACCATTAGCAACAGTAGCTGTTATGGATGTGAGTATTGTTGAGATAGATGTTGAGGGTCTCGTGATTCTCGTATAACCGATCAATAATCTCTTAATATTCATACTCAGATACCTAATTTACTCATCAACTCATCAACTCTCTTAGAGACTTCAGGATCAGGTTCTACTCTCTTAGGCCACTCTCTACCATAATTCTCCTCGGGAAGTTTCTTTGTGGCGTCTATACCTAGTTTAGATCCTAGTCCTCTCTCTCTAGAGACGAAATCCAGCTCGTCCGTCGGAACATTATTTATGATAATAGTATCTCTGAAAGGATCGGTATTTGTCGCAATAGCATTAATAACCTGGCCAAGATCATGAACATTTACATCATCATCAACTACGATAATTATCTTAACTAGAGATAGTAGCCCCAGACCCCATAATCCAAGCATGATCCTCTTTGCATGACCAGGATAGATCTTTTTAATAGACACTATTGCTATACCCCCCGTAAACAATCCCTCGGGAGGTAAGTTTATATCGATTATTTCAGGATAAATAAATTTTATGAATGGTAGAAATATTCTCTCAACACTTTTACCAATCCAAGTATCCTCCATATAAGGTCTACCAACAACCGTGAAATAATATAATGGATCATCTCTATAAAATGTTTCCTCTAATTTAAATAAGGGGACCTTCGTCACAGAATCGTAGTATCCTCTATGATCACCGAATGGACCTTCATCAACGAGTTGATCAGGGTAGACATAGCCTTTAAAAACAATCTCGGAGTTCGCAGGAACTTCTAATTCACCTAGATCCACTATCTCGAGAGGAGCTCCTCTAATTATTGAGGCAAAGAAGTATTTATCAATTGGGTAGGGAACAGGAAAAGCTCCAACAAGCATAGTTGCTGGATCAGATCCAACGACAATTGCAACAGGAATCTTCCTAGATCCCTTACTCAAATAATTCCTCATAGAAAAAGCAGCTCTCTTATGAATAAACCAGTGGATAGCTCCTCTCTCACCATCAATAACCTGAACTCTATAAACCCCCATATTATAAATATCTCTCAAAGGATCCTTAGTAATAACTAATCCATAGGTTATATACCTACCTCTGTCCCCAGGCCATATCTTCGGTATAGGTACTTTATCAAAACCTTTATCAACTCTATTCCTCTCAAAGTCTCCGCCACCAACTCTCTTTGGTAAGTAATTACGTATCTCGGTAATATCAATAAAACTCTTGATCTTATCTATGAAACTTCTCGGCGGAGACTTATTAAGAAGCGAGATAATTCTCTCCCCAACATCCTCAAGTCTATCAACACCCAAGATCATCCTTATGGTATCTAATCCTCTAAAAATATTAGAAACCATTCTCCAACCAGGAAACCCCTTAACATTACTAAAAACAACTGTTGGTTTACCAGCTAAAATAATTCTTCTAGCCAACTCCGGGATCTCGAGTTCAGGACTTAACTCATAATCAATATTAATGATCATTCTCTTCCTCTCTAGAAATTGTAGATATTCTCTTAAATCCCTAAACAAATCCCATACACCAAAAACTATTCCATGACAAAATTTTAATAGATATCTCACTATAAATCAGAGAGGTGTTTAAATTAGAGAAGAAGATTCTTTATATCTTGATAATAGTGTTCATACTACTTATCTCAGTAATAGGTTTCATAAGTAATCAATTCATATCGAGTAAGCAGAAAAGTATAAATACAGAAACACAAACCAGTCTAGCAAGTAGCAATCAAATGATAAAAATCCGTGTAGGATTAATTCGAGTAATTGATGCATTTCCTTTTATAATAGCTGAGCAAGAAAAATTATTCGAGAAGGAGAATCTAAATGTGGAAATAATTTGGTTTGGATCAGCGAAAGATAGAGATAGTGCGATCACTAGTGGTAATATAGATATAGCAATACACGACCCAATAGGATCATTGATATTAATAGGAGGTGGTGTACCAATAAAAATAATTGCTTTCATATGTTGCGAGAAATCTAATGAGAGTAATGTTGGTTTCTATCTATTAGGAAGACCTGGGATCGATATTAATGCTACTAATATAACTATAACCACTGTTGCTGTTTCTAGAAATACGATCATTGAATACGTTGCATGGAGAATGTTAAGGGATCTAGGTATTGATCCTTCGAAAATCAATTTCGTAGATGTACCCAGTATATTAAATAGATACCAGCTCTTCATAGAAGGA
>CAZFDB010000058.1:0-1408 GCA_964517475.1 uncultured Desulfurococcaceae archaeon
GCTCTCAACTACCTGAGCAACGTCTTGGCCTGTTGCTATGAATATCCCAGCTATTATATTCGCGGCATGCGCATTCTGACCTATACCTCCCGCGAATGATGTTCCGAGTAAATTCTTCCTCGTATTCACCTCAATCATTGATTCAATATCTGTCTTCAGAACCTCTTTAACAACATCCTTTTTTAGGATAACCTCGGAAACAACTGTTTTTCCTCTTCCCAACAAAACATTTATGTAGGTAGGCTTCTTATCACTACATAAATTACCGCTGAGAGCCACTAACTCCGCATCTGGGAAATTCTCCTCGATATATTTACTGGCTGCATCAGTTGCTATCGTCACCATATTCATACCCATGGCATCACCGGTTGTGTATCTGAATCTAAGCCACACATTGTTGCCCATAACAAAGGGATCTATCGAAATAAGTTTCCCATGTCTAGTAGTTGATTCAGCGACTCTCTTTATATCATTGAAATGCTCCTTGACCCACTCAATAAACTCCGCAACTCTCTTGACACTAGGTAACTTGAAGAGAGGAGCTCTAGTCATACCATCTCTTAGAACCAGGGAATAAGCTCCACCACTTAATGTGACTGCTTTAGCCCCCCTAGACACACTTGCCACCAAAGCTCCCTCAGTAGTTGCGATTGGGACGTAGAATTCTCCTCTGACATGCTCACCAACTATTTTAAGAGGACCGGCCACACCTATTGGGATCTGAGCAGCTCCTATAGGATTCTCAATATTTCTACCGACAACCTCTTCGAAATCAATTATTGTGTGAGCTATTGAGGATAGAGATATATTATATTTCTTCTCAAGATATTTTCTTCTTATAAGAGTAGCAAGGTTCTTGTTACCAGCAATTTTATCCAGCTCACTGAATCTTATTTCCCCACGCTCCAACTTATCAATTACTTCAGAAACAAATTTCTCGAGGGAGTCATAACCTGAAATAAAAAGACACCTCAAAAATTACTGTGATGATGAAGTGAATTTGATTCCATACTGTATCAAACCTGTTGATCCATCGACATATAGTCTTCTTAAAACAGCTTCAACTCTCATACCTACATGTATCTTACTTAACTCAACATCAACTAGTTGAGACAATACTCTGAACCCTTCATCAAGCTCAATCAACCCGATTACTAGAGGACTGCTATCTCCATAGCCCTTAGGAACTTGATAAACAATTGTGTATTCTCTCAAGAATCCTCTCCCTGATGAATATCTATACTCTACATCGTGGGATCCGCAGTATACACATCTTGCCCTCGGTGGATAGAAGCTTTTTCCACATTTCTTGCAGAAACCGTATTTTAGTCTATAGATAACATCTCTATTTCTCCAGATCTTAGCAGGTGATTTCTCAAACATCTCACTTCACCCTTCTCAGAATAGT
>CAZFDB010000058.1:1418-7003 GCA_964517475.1 uncultured Desulfurococcaceae archaeon
ACTTCTCCGACACCAGACATATTTTGAGCAAGAGCATACTCCACTTCACCCAACACTGATTTTTTGAAGGATCCTGTTAACGCATTAAATAACTCATGGATCTGGTAAATACCTGTTGCACCCCAAGGATGACCCCTAGCCTTTAATCCACCGCTTAGATTAATATGTATTGAGTTAATCATTGAATTCTCAAATTTCTCCGGAGCCTCCCCTCTCTCCACCAACCCCATAGATTCTATTATTACAAACGCGTTTGGTGTATAGTTATCATGTATCTCCATATATCTAATACTACTCTTATCTATCCCAGCCATAGATAATGCTTGTTCAAAACTTCTGCGAACTGCTTTGAAGAACAATAGATCTTCTCTAGAGGCTAGATCCGCTGTATCATTAGAGGCTCCTAAACCCTCTACAGACACAGCTACATCATACTCGCCTCTACTATCCTCAGAAACCATATATAGGATCGAGACACCGTCTCCGAAGGGGTATGAATCTACTAGTCTCAGTGGCTCAGCCAATATCGGAGAATCCTTGTAACTCTCGGGAGATATCTTGAATCTCAGTTGAGCATGAGGTGTATCTGGAGAATTCTGATGCATTGTGTATGGCCAGATAAATAGATCCTCGTAGGAGTAGTCATACTCTCTCATATACAACTTAGCTAATATAGCTGACTCAGCCAATGGTGATACTCCTTGGATCTGGATATAATCTGTGTCTTTAAGAGCCATATATGCGTTAGCCACATGACTAATCGGTAGATCAGATAATTTATCTACTCCAACAACAATTAATTTCTTAGATAAACCTGATCTAATTAATGAATATGCTAAATGAATAGCTGCTGATCCTGAAGCCTCTCCACTCTCCACTCTATAGATCTTTACATCTTTTATAGACATATAATCACTGAGAATAATAGCTAACCCACTCTGATGATCAATTAATTCAGAAGTCATTGAAGATATAATCATTGTATCAGCATCTAGATCATCTATATACTTATATAACTCATCAACAGCTTCTCTAAATAATTCTTTGTAGCCCTTCTCGTAATATCTATCGATTTTAATAGCTGATGTAGCCACAATATAACTCTTCATACTCTTCTCACCTCATGTATCTATAGATCTTATTTCTCATCTTGCTATACTTGGCATAGTCAATATAGATTTTTCTTGATATCATATCAACTACCTTGGGGGCTTTATCTCTCTTCTCAAGAACTTTCTCAGTGACTGTTATTGCGTAAGCATCTGATCCCGCTCCACTACCGAATGGGGCCAGTAATATTCTTGAGCCCGGTTTAGCCTCCTCTAAAACCTTGGCTAATCCCATTAGCGCTGATCCGTTGTAGGTATTACCTATATAAGGAGTTACTAGACCAGGCAGGATCTTTTCTTTGGGAAAACCTAATTTAGATCCTACTTGAAGAGGGAATTTACCATTTGGTTGATGAAATATTGCATAATCAAAATCACTTGGTTTATACCCCTTGCTAAACAAGCCTTTAACAGCGTTTATTATATGATTGAAGTAAGCTGGTTCTCCCGTGAATGCCTCACCATGCTCGGGATAAGGAACATGTTCTCTTCTCCAGAAATCAGGTGTATCTGTGACATAGGTATATGAATCCTCTATAATCGCAGCAGCATTATCTACAGATCCTATGACCAGAGCCACACCACCGCTACTTGCAGTTAACTCAAGAACATCTCCCGGAGACGCCTGCGCTGTATCAGCCCCTATAACTAATGTGTGCCTAGCCATCTTAGTATTAACGAGGGAGATACTGATCCTAATAGCCTCTGAAGCCGCTCTACAAGCAAACTCGAGATCTGATGTTAATTTCGATGGTGGTATACCTAGGGCATCAGCAATAACAGTTGCTGAGGGTTTAACACTATAAGGCTTCGACTCTGTTCCTACGAAAACTGCTTCTATATTAGATGGATCTATTTCAGCTCTTTGTAAAGCGTATTTAGAAGCTCTCCAACCAATTGTTATTGTGTCCTCATCTACTCCTCCAACAGCCTTCTCCTCAATCCATATAGCTTTTGGTGTATATGGATCCATTCCCCATAGACTAGCTATCTCATCTGCTCTTATTCTATAAGGCGGTATATAAGCCCCCCAACCAATAATACCAGCTCTTAGATCACTCAAATTATCAACCAACTAATTATATTATCAAAGGTATTTAAGTTTTAGACTATTGGTTAAGGATCTTTATACAATTGTTTTAATGATTCTTATCGAATAGAATAACTCTCCACCCAAGTAATCATCAGTTAAAAATATCTTTTACTGGACAAGATATTTAATTGCTGAGAAAATGGGTGCTTCAGAGAAGAATAGTGATGTGAGAGGAGTGATCGTTACCCCAGGTAGTGTTGTGGGGGTCATTGAGGAGTTCTTAGCGGGTGATAATATCATTGAGAGAAATGGATTGCTATACTCAACTGTCGTAGGATTATTAGAGATTAATATGAGAGAGAGAATAGCGAGTGCAAAACCGATCAAGAAAATCAAGATATTATCACCTGGAGAATTCGTATATGCTCTCGTGACACAGACAAGAGGGGATCTAGCCATGACCAGAATAATAGGCAGGGAACTAACCAATCTGCTACCGAATAATACTACGGGGCTACTACATATCTCTCAGATACCAACCAAAACTAGGAGATCAGGGATCGAGGAATTAGTTAGAGTAGGAGATGTGATCTATGCCAAAGTAATATCCAGATCACCACCTTATTTCTTATCAATGAGGTCTCAGAACGCCAGTATAGTAGTATCACTATGCCCAAGATGCGGGTCTTTCATGGGTAGATTAAAAGAAACATTGGTGTGCCCAAGATGCGGTTTCTCAGAAACAAGATCTCTTATAACTAGATATCTATATAAATTAAGTGAATTGAAGAAATCTTGATGAAGAAGAGGATTTGATATGGTTAAGAAAAGCTTCGTTATTAAATGCGGGTCGTTGTGCAGAGAATTAGCAATGAGAATAAGTGAGGAGGGTATAGAGTTCAGTAATATAGAGATCACTGGTGATACAATGAGGATCTATTTCTCCGAAGATATCTTATCTCCTGAGAAAGAGATTCAGGAGATAAAAAAGATCCTTGCCGAGATCTCACCACCAAAACATAGTCTAAGAAGAATAGATGTGAGTAGAATACAGAGAAACGTGGGCCCAATAATACCCGAGGTCCTAGTAGAGATACTCTCACTACAGGGGTACGAGACCAGATACATAGATAATCAAATCGAGACTAATGCTAGTTACGAAACAATTATTGAGTTAAGTAGCAGGATCAGTAGATGTATCAGAGATCTTGAGTTTGCAAGGAATCTAACCTCGCTAGGAAAAAGAATAATTGTTTTCACCTGCGCGTATCACAATATTTCTTATGAAGAAGCGATCGATTTTTTGAAGAAAGAGAATATTCTGGTAGAAAACGAGGAGGGATTTCTACACGTCTCTGATGGAGATATTAAGAAACTATACAGAGAGATAGCTAATAAATTTATTTAGAGCTACGTATATCGAGAAATAATTATTTTTAATAGATCAAGTATTTTATCCGCGATTAAATTAATTCGAGTCTTAAGATAATCCGATAGATCCTCTGATAATGTACTTAGATCTCTTATCCCTATTCCTAAAACATAGATCTTTATATCCTTATTAATTATAGCTCTAATTAATTCAACAATATCTCTCAAAGAGATTGTGTGTGGGGCTTTGATACTAGCAGAAACTATTTTCTCGGGATCCAGGATAAATACTTCACCGTATAACTGATTATTGTCAACATAAACACTATCCACGATAACCATTAGATCAAATTCATTGCTTTGAACAAGTAAAATATCGAGGAGCCCAATATTAATTTTCTCAGATATCTCAACATCAAAACCCATCTGAGCAAGTTTATCTCTGAGCATCTCACCAATTACTAAACCGATCTTGTCTTCAAGATATAGGCTATTCCCTAAAAAAACAATTTTCTTACGCAATTAACGAGGCCCGTAAATTATCAGGTGATTAAAAAGATATTTTTTATTGAATTTCACATGTGGATACTCCAGTATCTCCAAGATCTTTCTTATACAGAAGCTCTCCCTTCTCATTATAGAATTCCACGATTAATCTCAATCCTCCCGGCACCGCATGTGTACCACATGCAAAACATGGATCATAGGCTCTGAAAGCCATCTCAACCATGTTTAAGAACCCCTCCTTAATATCCCCTCCTCTTATAAAGGATCTGGCTGCTCTATCAATTGATATATTGATTCTCGCAGCATTGAATTGAGTAGCCACTAATAGATTAGCTCTGGTTAAAACTCCTCTTTCATCAGACTCGTAGTGATGTATAAGTAATCCTCTCGGAGCTTCAACAACACCGATCCCCGTTGGACCAGGCTTCGTAGTGGGTATATTAAGTACCTCGCTAGACTCTATATCTGGGTCCTCAGCCAATTCCTTAATTCTCTCAGCGGCGTAGATCATTTCGATTACTCTCGCCCAATGAGTAGCGAGTGTGTAATGCACTGGTCTCTCTCCAAAGAATTCATACATCTCTTCAAATGCTTCTTGGGCACGTGGTGTGGGCATTGAGTCAGATACATTTAATCTAGCTAGAGGTGCCACACATATGACCCCGCTTTTCTCCCCATCTATAAATCCACTCCAACCAACTTTCTTTAGATACGGGAACTTGATATAGGTCCATGGCTCAATATGCTCTGCGAAATAATCTAAGTAGTTATGTACATCAAATTTAGCAAATTCTCTCCCCTTCGGATCAACGATTCTTATCATTCCATCGTAGAAATTGACCCTATTCCTATCATCAACTAAACCTACGTAATATGTCTCTGCACGATAAGCTTCGCTAATAATTAATTTACTGATCTCCTTATTATTCTCAATTATGTTCTTAAATATTTTGTGTGTTGTTAATGCCAACTCAATACCTGGTTCAACTAATTCTCTTAACTCCTTAATTACCTCTTGACTTAATGGTTTAGATATACCTCCCGGTCTTCCAAAAGCTGGGTGTACGACTTTACCCATTATCTTCTCATTTAATTTCCTTAGTCTTCTCCTCAGAGTAAGTATCTTGACACCTATATCTCCAGCCTTTCTCAGAACCCCTAGTATATTCCTCTCCTCCTTAGGTGCTGAGGGTCCAACGATCAGGTCCGGTCCTCCTAAGACGTAGACATGTAGTGCATGGTCTTCTAACATGAATATGTTATAGACTAATTCTCGTATCTTCTTAGCTGGGGTGGGAGGATCTACATGGAATAAATCATCCAGAGCCTTGGTAGAAGCCATGTGATGAGCTGTTGGACATACACCACATATCCTAGGCGTGATCACCGCAGCATCCTCCGCAACCCTACCCTCCAAGAATTTCTCGAAACCCCTTAACTCAGGTATCTGTAGATATGCTTTCACACAATTCTTATTCTCATCAAGCACAACCACTATTTTTCCATGACCCTCTAACCTGGTTATGGGATCTATAATCACCTTACTCATTCTCATACCACTCATC
>CAZFDB010000059.1:0-6957 GCA_964517475.1 uncultured Desulfurococcaceae archaeon
GACAGAGCTGTAGAGACCATCTCCCCAAGTATCTCCTCTATAAATAATTGTTATGTACTTAGCTCCTCTGAGCCACATAATCTTTGCTATAGCCTTGCCCTGATAGAGATCATTGGGTGTGTATCTCAGGATCATGTCTGAGAGAGCTAGTCTAGGAGATGTTGATGATGGTGATATAACCAAGATCTTGTTTGCATCAGCGAAACTTTTAATCTCAGCAACCTCAGCACTTGATGCGACACCAACAACTACTCTAACCCCCCTGGCGTAGAGTGCCATTACTTTATCTAAGCAAGTCTTTGGATCAGTTCCCGTATCTTCTATAATTGCTTTAATCCTCCACTGCCTCCCTAGACTAGCTAGGTAGCCATTCACCTCCTCAACTGTTTTCTCAATAACAACTCTGTACTGGGCACCAAATGTTGATAATACTCCTGTTAATGGTATTGGGAAACCAATCGGGATCTCACCACTAAGAGCTATAGGACCCACGGCTTGTGTCGCAGTGACTGTAACAGTTTGAGGAGCTACCCCCGGCGAAGTTATGGCTACAGTGATCTCTTTACCGGGCACCATGGATCCTGCTAAGTACCCCGCTACTAAACCTATTATCAGCAACACAATTGCTAAAACTATTGATATTGTTTTGCTTATACCCTTTATATTCATATCACAAACCTCAATACTACTATTATTTAGAAGCATATAAATGTTTTGTTTTATCTGAGTATTTAGCATAACGATATAGACTTATATTTGTCTTATATATATTATTTGGGGTCGCAAATGATTGATCTTATTATAAGAGCGATTGTTTATGCTAGTGGTATAGGGATCGGTGCAGCGGCAATAACACTTATTTATCTTGCTACAAGAACATTCAATTTCGCTCATGCATCCATGGTTACGTGGGGTTTCTACACAGTGTATACATTCACCGTATTAATCGGTGGTTTACCAGAGTACTATATTGTTTTAGCAGGATCATTCTCAGCTTTTCTAGGAGTACTTATTTATTTTAGTGTGAATATGTGGCTTCTTAGAAGAGGTGCTAGTGAAGTAACTTTAATGATGTCAACATTAGGGATTGATCTAGTTATATTCGGTTTCTTGAATATCTATATAGACTACTTAACATCTTATATAGGGAGATTAAAGATCTCTGCAGCGGGGTCTCCCAAGTACTTTATATTGGAGACAAGAGATCTATTCATAGAACCTTTAGGAGGGATTAGATTAATAGGTATAGTAGCTCCATTGATATTAGTGTTAAGTGTTGTGTTGCTACACTTATTCTTAACAAGAACTAAGATTGGGATTGCTATGAGGGCATCTATAGAGAATCCTCCTCTAGCAACCATCTCAGGCGTTAATATATACGTGATGTATCTTCTTGCATGGGTCATAGGAGGATTCTTGGCAGGTGTTAGTGGAGGTATTCTGAGCCTAATAACCACGGGCTACAATACTGTTGGTATGACCTTAATAGTAGCATTCTTCGCAGGATCTATTGTAGGAGGACTCTACTCAGTGTTCGGAAGCTTATTAGGCGGATTATTAATTGGTTTAGGAGAATTCCTAGGAATCTACTTCTTATCTACGTACTTGGGTGGTTGGGTAACTGTTTATAGACCAGTGATCCCATTGGCTATAATGGTAGCAACACTACTTATTCAACCAATGGGTTTAGCAGCTATTGATTGGGGCAAGCTTCTCAGGAAATTATCTTTGTTGAAGAGGTGATCTTCTGTGGATAGCGAGTACATGATTATTCTGATGAATATATTAATTAACTTCGGCATAGGCTTGATAGTCACTCTCAGCCTGAATCTAGAGGTTGGTTTCATGAATCTTCCCCAATTCGGCAGAATGTTAGCTGTCTTGATAGGAGCAACCGTTGCTGGCGGGGTATCGGGTAGGATAATAGCCGCGTTACTCGGATACCCATACGGCGTTGAGTATGCTGGTCAGGATAATGATATCAATATGATCCTTGAGAAGAGCCCGTATCTATCAATACTCTACCTAGTATTAACATTAGTACTCGCAGCAGTCTTAGGAGGAGTCATGGGTTTCTTAACAGCCTATCCAGCCCTTAGATTACGTGAGGCTTATCTAGGAATTACACTTCTGGCATTCGCAGATATTATGCAGAGCATAGTATGGTTCTACGACCCTATCGCGGGAGGAACACAAGGTGTTAATGTAGTGGATCCATTCAGATTCTTTGGACCACGACGATTCGAGGCCGCGACATATATTATCCTCGGGATAGCATTAGTAGTTTACTTCTACATAGAGTTATTAACGAGATCCCCCTTCGGAAGAACATTAAAAGCTATAAGAGACTCTGAGACAGCTTCAGCTGTGTATGGCAAGGATATTACGAGAATGAGAGCATACACAATGATTATAGGCGGAGGAATCGCGGCTATAGCCGGGGCTCTATGGGCTACATACACAGGTAGTTTCAAGGCAATAACTTACACAAGACTTCTATGGACTTTTTGGCCATGGGCTTATATGATGCTTGGTGGAACAGGTAGTAACCTAGGTGTTTTAGTGGGTGTGTTAGTATTCTCGATAGCCAGAACATTTATAATAATTTATAAACAAGAGATATCAACATTCCTACTAATTAATCCTGAGTGGCTCGAGTATATATTGGTTGGATTAGTAATTGTCCTAATCGTATTGATAAGACCCCAAGGCATCCTACCTGAGAAACCGGTCTATGTTATACCTAAACGAGATATTGAGAAAATAATTTATTCGAGTAAGAGAAGCGAGAGTGGTGGAGAGACTAAGTAGATTAATTCATATATCTAACACGATAAAAATTTTCCACTTAAAATCTTCTCTCCTCACCTGCATCTGAGCATAGGTGACCGCTTTAATAACTATTCCGGGAGGATGCTTATTTCTATCAAATACCTCCCCGCAAACAATTCCCTCTAAAAAAACCCTGTCGAGCCCGTCAGGATCCTTCTCAAAAATCATTTTATTAATCTTTACTCTAGACGCAACAAATAATTTCTGGTCGTGGAGAATAAGGAGGTTCTCAAGCCATCTATACATAAGATTCTCAGGATCAAACCCTTCCGCAGACACATTTATACACTCCCTAGGCTCCACCTTATCAAGCTCAGTCATATAACTAAACATTCCCAGAGAGGCTAATTCATATAATTTCAGCAACGACTCATTCTCAACCGAGAACATAACATCTGCAGTATGCTCATACTCCTTAAAAAACTTCTTAAGATCCTCAGGAGTAGAGAAAACACCTCCCACATCTCTTTCTTCAGCATAAGTCATATGAGACCAACCCTAAAACTAATATTAATCCAACCCTAATTACTCTGACCTTCACCACGCCCTAAAGAGAGGGTCTCGGTTGTAATAAACTACTCCTGAGAAATAGTGAGGGTTTGGATAGAGATTATTCGCGTAACCAAGTATTAAATGCATTAAATTTATTGATGTAGCATGTATATTGTTATGATAAGAAGATCTTATTCTAATACCTGGATACTCATTAATGATTTAATGGATATTTATTATTTTTGTCTAAGATATATTCTAGAGTGCATGGTTAATTGATGGAGATGCGTAGATTAACAAGAGCTTTATCAGGGGTATACGTAGTTGCTGTCATGACTAAGCCTTATCCATGTCCTCATGGGAAGTGTATTTATTGTCCTGGAGGATCTGATCAGGGTACTCCTCAGAGTTATATTGGTAAGGAGCCTGCTCTTATGAGAGCTATGCAGGTTAATTATGATCCTTATGAGCAGGTTAGGATTAGATTAAGACAGTATGAGTTCAATGGTCATAATCCTAGGAAAATTGATGTTGTGGTTATGGGTGGGACATTCACGGCTATGCCTAGAGATTATCAGGAGTGGTTCATAACCAACATATTTGTTGCGGCGAATAGATATCCCATGGATCCTCCTGAGAAGCTTCCTAGTTTAGAAGAGGCTCAGGAGGAGAATGAGAGAGCTGATATAAGGATCGTGGGTTTAACAATTGAGACAAGACCTGATTGGGCTAGGGAGAAAGATGCTGATGGGATGCTTCGTCTAGGAGCTACTAAGGTTGAGATAGGTGTTCAATCAATCTATGATGATGTTCTAAAGATTATTCATAGAGGACATGGTGTCAGAGAAGTGGTTGAGGCTACTAGGATTCTGAAGGACTCGGGTTTCAAAGTTGGTTATCATATAATGCCTGGTTTACCAGGATCTAGTTTGGATAGAGATATTGAGATGATCAAGGAGATTTTCCAGAACCCTGATTATAGACCTGATATGCTGAAGATCTATCCAACACTCGTTATTGAGGGAACAGGGTTATACAAGATGTGGAGAGAAGGTTTATATAAACCATTAACAGATGAGGAAGCTGTGGAGCTAATATCTGAGTTCTATAGATACATACCTAGATGGGTTAGGATAATAAGGATCCAGAGAGATGTTCCATCATATCTAATCGTGGCTGGACCAAAGAAATCTAATCTCAGAGAATTAGTTGAGGAAAGAGCTCTTGAGAAAGGTGTCGTGATAAATGATCTACGCTATAGAGAAGTTGGTAGACAAGAGATCTATAGAGGAAGAAGAGCATTTAATATAACTATTACAAAAGAGATCTATGAGGCTAGTAGAGGAACAGAGATATTCTTAGCGGCTGAGGACCCTGAAAACAATATTGTTGTAGGTATTCTGAGAATGAGGATCCCCTCAGAGAAAGCTCATAGACCCGAGATGAGAGGAGATGTAGCTGTGGTCCGCGAATTACATGTTTATGGGATACAACTACCTTTAGGGGCCAGAGACGAGAGATCTTGGCAACACAGAGGTTGGGGAACCAAGTTGCTGAGTCAGGCTGAGGAGATCGCTAGAGATGAATTCGATGCCAAGAGTATATTGGTTTTATCAGGTGTTGGTGCAAGAGAGTATTATGGAAAACTAGGCTACTATAGACCACGAGAATCTCCTTATATGATGAAAGATCTTTTGTAAAATCATGTTTTCACCGCTATGAAGTATAGATTATCACTCTTATCACTCCTATACCTACCAACATACCCTATTGAAAGTGGTTTGAGACCCTTAACATTTCTTATCGCTTCTCTAATCTCTTTCTCATTGTATAGATAATAGATCCTTTTATACATCACACCTCCTCTTCTCCAAGGAACAATGATTCTTCGTGGATAGTCTATTAAACCAAGGAGCGTCCTGATCATGTTAACAAAGATCTTGATGAGAAATCTACTCTGCCTCCACGACCAGATCGTTGCTATTAAGAACCCACCTCTTCTCAGAACTCTAGAGACCTCTCTCAAAACATTCTCAAGAGCTTCTATAGGTATGTGATGAATAGATGCTATCGCTAACACTGTATCTATAGATGACTCACGGAGAGGTAGGTATCGCATATCAGCTTGTAATGAGTCTCCGAATACTTCTTTATCAAATAATTTCTCTCTAGCTATTTTAGTCATCGACTCAGATATGTCTAGGCATAGAACATATGATTTTTTGATCTCTGCAACATAAACACCATTCTCACACGGACCGGATCCCAAGTCTAGAATAATTCTACCTCTAGCGATCTCAGAGATCCTCCAATACCTACTTCTCCAATGCTTATACCCCTCTGAGATAGCTTCATAAGTCTTCGCGACCTCGAGAACCTCAGTAAACGAATCTCCTCTCCTAATATATCTTCTCATGTTGATAACTAATATGATTTACCTCTACTAATTTAAAGATTGAAACAATAGTTAAAATCTAATTCTCATTTAATAATAAGATCTCTGCTCACAACTGAAAGTCTCATCCATTAATGGAGAGGAGGTCGGCTACTTTGATCTCTCCTCCTCTAATCTCTCCTTGTAATAATTCTCCAACTCCTGATCACTCATATTCTTATACGGATCCGCTAAAATAACCCTTTTATCCCTATTCTTAAGGAAGTAGTAGATAGAGTATGAGCATATAGGAACGATCTCGAGATTCTTGCTAAGAGTGATCTCAATAGCTTTCTCAACAAGCATCTTTGCATAACCCCTCCCCCTATGCTGAGGAGGTGTATATGTTTCTATTAGAAACATTTTACCATCCTCAATCTTATAGGTCAGATACGCTTTAGAACCATCACTAAATTTAATGTATATAACCTCAGATGTGTATCCAAGAACAATATCTCCCTGATCTTCATATGCACTAGTGCTCTGACCCATATAGACAGCCTCTCTTGTAAACAATATGTAGATAACTTATAAGCAATAATCTGTGTATCGAGACATGATTTAAAAACTACTTCTCGAGATCTCTTGATTAGAAACAAGAATTATTTAGCTAAATAAACCACCGAAAATTCAATTGATCACATATTAATTCTCAGGTATATCGATAAATTCTCGACGTATATAACTATGGGTGAATATTTGAGAATGCTTCATCAATAAAAGCAATAGTATTTTTGAATAATCGTATATTCATTAATGGATCAACATTAGGCTCCTTAGAACCAGAGTATTTAACCGATATTCAATACTAGATCTAAATCTTATAAACCTCTAATGATGCTCCTAGGAGTTTTCATTTTAGTTAAAAATATAATCTATGAACTTCGCTTTGTAATAGAGTTCAAGGATCATCAGATCTTGCGATTCTGTCCTCTTATACGGTTTCAGAATATTTAGTAGAAACCCTGAATTGAATTCGTATCTTAATCATTACTCTCCCCATAACATTGAATCACTCGATCTTTGACCAAAAAGGGGATTAAGATAATCAAAAGCTCAATAAAATTTTTACCTCACATGATTTTCATGAATAGCACCGCCTCAAAGCACGGTTCATCAAATACGTAGTTAAGTTGTATTCAAAGAAAGAGATAGTACAAACATTTATAGAAGTTTAATTAATAATTAGGATCGGTGTA
>CAZFDB010000060.1:0-6920 GCA_964517475.1 uncultured Desulfurococcaceae archaeon
TTCATATAGAGTAAATAGAGGAAAATTCTCTTTCAAAGGCTTATTAGCAGAGGCTTTGGTGCATAAATGTGTTGGGGTAGTGATCATTAATACCTATAGAGGAAACCCAGGATCTATAGATCTCTACATAATTAAAAAGAAATCCGAGGGCGAAGACTTAGAATCTTATTACACGGAACTTTTAGGAAAGATATATATCAGTGGATTAACTCTCTCTAGAGAAAGAGGTGTCTCTCCCTGTAGAAACATAGGTAGGTTAGAGATTGTAGAGGTAAGATGTGCCTCAGAGACATGTAGAGATTTTAGAGATCTAATAAAGCAATTAATTAATCTTATAAGAGACAAGTTTTCAGATACGAAGGATATACTTTATTTACTCTTAAATGAGAAAGGAGATTATGTTGAATTAAGTATGAAAACTTCAAAGGAAGAGTTATGTGGATCAGTTATAAGGATCAAGAGAATTATACGTAGAGGTAATAGTGAGATAAATTAAGTCTTCATGTTTTCTGAGAAAGTTCATTGAGTGTTTTGATGATCGAGTTGAGGATATATAGATACGTGTTTACAGCAGCTCGATGAGATGATAAATCCCTTGAATCAATTTCAAATACGATCTTCTTATTACTTTCATCGAGATGTATTTTAACATATGTTCTCTGTGGATTAGGTGGCTCAAATGTTTCTGGTAGCAATGATTCGTATAGTGTTAAAAGGATTTTGTTGGTGTCAGAGTATATATTTAATAAAGATCTTATTTTCCCTATCACTTGTTCTTACCTTTACTCTCCTCATAGATCATGAGTGCTTTGGCAATATCTCCCTCCGCCTCCATAAGAAGTTTTCTAGCCTCTTCTTTGCTTAAACCTGTTTGCTGTGCTATAAACTCTACATCTTCCTCAGTGATTTCCATGGAACCACTTCTTTGCTGTGTCAAATCTATTGTTTTCTCGCTTGTTGCGATGATTTGATATATTTTCTGACCCTTGAACTCCATGACTATAACCTGAGGGTTTTCGAGTATTATCTCTTTATCTCTTGTCTCGATAAGAACATTATTAACATTATCAAGACTAGAGATCTTTACACCAAGTCTCTTTAATTGTCTCTCTAAATCTCTCGTGAATGGGATCAAGATTTATCATCCCATGATATAATTGATTTAATTAAAGATAAAGATAAAGTGATCATGTTAGTAACTTGATTATGTCTTCAAATATTTTGTATCTAGTACCGGGTACTTGACGTGTTTATTCTCTATTGCTTCAACAAGGATCTTTCTTATCTCATCATACAACTCATCTAAGACCTCCTTATAATCAGTCTCTCCTCTCTCGATAAGATCTGTTTTCTTCTCTAGTTCTCTAGTTCTGTTTATATTTACATATGGCTCATAATTAGATATTAAATAACTATACACTTTCTCACCAAGTTTTGTAGAGACTAATTTAGAGCCTGCCTTCTTTAATTCCAACACATATCCTCTTCTGAGCAATGTCTCTATTATTACGGCGTATGTTGATGGTCTACCGATTTCTTTCTCCTTCATAAGAGCAACAAGATCTGAGTATCCATATAATGGTTTCTCACTGACTAATTTATACCTGAGACTCTTAATAGATAATTTACCTTCACGATACTCTCTTTTCTCAACTGGTATAGGTGCCAATATAGTGAAGCCTGGATCAATGATCTCTTTAATGAACGAGAACTTCTGCTCAAAATCCCCGGCTACTAAAGTAAACTCTATTCTTCTTATTTTAGCCGGAGGCATTTGACTAGCCATAAATCTCTTAAATATCATATCATAGACCTTGAGATCCTCTTCGGTTAATGGCTGCTGTAGTTTAAGTATCCCAGCGGCTACTAAGGTTTTTAATCTATGTGTGTCTATGGCTCTGGTAGGTCTAATACACTCATGTGCTCCTGGCGTCTCCCATTTCCTCGGTGTAAAGTATTCTTCACCGAAATTATTAGCTATATAATCCTTAGCTATCCCTAAACCAAATGTGCTTACAGTTGTGCTATCAGTTCTGTGATAAGTTATTAGACCGAGCTCAAATAATTTCTGAGCGATATCCATTGCTTCATCGGCTGAGATCCTGAGAGAAGACGTCACCGCTACAAGCATTGTATCGGTAGTGAATGGTGGCGGAGGATTCATGACCTCGTCTTTTGTTACAAGATCTTTTACCTCAACATAATTCTTCTCCAGGATCTTCTTATAAGTCCCTCTCGGTGCTCTAATAATAAATCGATTATCATCTTCAGTTTCAATATAGATCAACTCAATTTTCTTAGTAGCTTCCTTAGTTCTCTCAACAACAAAACCTAGAACAGGTGTTTGTACACGTCCTGCTGAGAGATAATTCAATCCAAACTCTTTCCATAATATGGGGCTTAACGAATAACCAATCCAGCGATCCTCGATCCTTCTAACGATCTGAGCCTTAACCATATTCTCATCTATGTCACCTGGATTCCTCAGTGCCTCCAGAATAGCTCTCTTGGTAACTTCATGGAATCTTATCCTCTTAATATTTTTATTAAATGGTCTTAGTAGAAGATATAGATCCCAAGCAATCTTCTCACCCTCACTGTCAGGGTCCGTCCCGATCAACACTTCATCAACCTGACTTGCTATGAGCCTCAGAGCATTTATAACACTCTTAACACTTCTGAAGACTCTTGATCCGCAATAGGGGCATTTATCAACCTCCTCTGGTACCGTTCTACCACAATTAGCACATCTCTTCAGAGACACATAAGCTGGAACATACTCATTATTCTTCGAGCCTCTCCTACGATCTATTAATACCCCGAATAAACCGTCTCCTTGAGAAAGATCTACTATATGACCACCACTTGCAGCCACTATAAGTAGTGAGTCTTCAATAACAGTCTCATATGTCTGCAGATCCTGTATTAATCTAGCTGCAGGTCTTCCAAAGATCCTCGCGATCGTCCTAGCCTTATTAGGAGACTCAACTATTAAAAATCTTGTCTTTATAAGATCCTTTACCTCACCAATCAACTTACCACTTCTGATAGCTTTGACTCTCTCTCTATCCCTGTCTATCTCAGATAACACATTATCCAGATCAAGTTCTGAGAAATTCTTCCACGAAACATCATCAACATACCATTTCATCTCTCTAACCAGAGAATTAAAAGCCTTTTGATTATCTATGACTACCACACTTAGACCCAGGGTTACTCCCCCAGCATATAATCTACTAGATCTACCGCTACCTTGTAGATACGCTGCTACATCAGGTATAACAAAAATAAACTTCCCCTTTTCGGAGGATATAGATATATAGGGGCTCTTCTCCATTGCTTCAATAATTGTTTTATCAGATAATATCTTTTGGAGGAATCTTAGGGTTCTGTCAGCTATTTTTCTAGCGTATTCTAAGAAACCTTCTAAAGAAGTATTTGTTTTAACTGCTTCTCTAATCTTCTCTAAATCCTCTTTCTTCAGGAACTTCAAATTAGATAATGCACTTACTATATAATCAATCTCATCTTGATACTCTCGTGGAATAACATCTCTTATGCTATTAAGAAGCATAAGCCATCTCGTTGGATGAAACTCGCCTATATCAATAGTTATCTTGAACTTAGGTATCCCTAGAAACACTACGTATCGAACTCTCTCAGGAAGATCGATTCCTCTAGTCAATGGACTCTTAGTAGTCACTAAACCTATTAAAACATCTGTCTCTCCCAAAACAAATCTCTCAAATATTTTCTTATCAGCTCTTCTGAAACCCTCTACATTCAATCCCCTCTCTCTTAATATCTTCTCTAGATATGAAACATATTCTGAACCTTTATCAAGAGGCACATATAGTATACCACCACTCCCAAGCTTCTTAATTAATTCTTCAGCGATGTCCTCCATTGATTTATCCGAGATCTGATCTATGTAGCTATCAATAACCCTTCTACCAACTTCTATTCTTCTACCTACAGTGAAACCGAATAATGTCTCGAGGATCAATACTCTCTTGGTCTTAATAGTCGTTTGAGTAGCTCCACTAACAATTATTTGTGAAGAAACTCTTTTTCTAATCTCACTCTTCTCAGCAATGATCTTCTTCATCTCCTCCTCGTATTTCTCCGGATCTGATTTAATAAGTTTCTTCATACTCTTCTCATAATTTATTAACTCCTCGACTTTGTCCCGAAACTCTCTATCAACTCCTAACATACTTAGTACATAATCAATACTCTTGCTCCTCTTCAGAAAACTATCTACGTCATCAATGAATGCTACATCTATCTTCTGAGAATTGATCTCAGGTCTCTTCATAAGACTCATTGTAGTCGTAATAATAATATCGGCACTATTCATCTTAGATAGATTCTCTTTTCTCTCACTCTCCTTCAGGAGTGAGTGGTAAGCGACAACGGATACATCATTGATCCCTAGCAAATTTAATAGATCAATTAATTTTTGATAGACTTGATGAGCAAGTAAGCTCGTAGGTAGAAGTAGAAGGATTCTTTTACCATAACTCCTCACAGCATATACTGATAAGATTATCTGTGTCGTAGTCTTACCACTACCCGTGGGAGCAACCATAGCAAAACTCTCTTTATTTAAGAATCTTCTTGCCCAAAGTCTCTGTAAACCCCACATCGGAGCTTTAACATATCTAATAAAGATTCCGTTGATCTCCTCCAACTCCTTCTCAATATTTCTAACTCTACTCATATACCCCTCAACTACTAGGTGATCAGGCTCAGGCATACATTTCTCACAGGCTAATCCCTTTGATAATCTCTCAGAATTTATATTCTCAGTGTCGCAGTTAGGGCACAGAGACTTGTAGATAGCTCTAATCATTCTATTAGTCCGAAATTCTAGTAGGATTAAACTCTATATAAATCTCAGCTTCTTGAGAACTATATATGGGAGCCACATCGCTAGGAATATCATTATCAGAGCCATTGGATAGCCGAACGGTAGTTTTAACTCAGGCATGTTCCAAGGAGACACGCTCGTGTCGAAGTTCATTCCGTATATAGATGCTATTAATGTTGGTGGCATAAGAATTAATGTTATAGCTGTTAATTTCTTCATGATATCATTAATCTTATAGGAGGCTAAAGCAATATCTATATCAATGACTGTGATCAACAGATCTCTTAGTACACTGATATTCTCAATCATTGACGTGATCTCTACTCTACTATACTGAAGCTCTCCATAATCAACTGATCCTTTAAAGAATTCTCCTCTCTCAACCAGTGTTAGAAGATCCCTTAATCTCAAAAGAGATCTCTCCATCTCAATTAAAGTTTTCTTAAGCGAATATATCTTAGTAGCTTCACGACCTCTTACCAAAACAGTCTCTTCCTCCCAGATCCTATCCTCAATATCATCAATAGCATTGTCTATTAATGAAATAAATTTGTTGTATTGGTTCAATATCTCCTCGAGCAAGTAATTAAAGAATTTCTCACGTTTTTTCGCTAATGAATACTTAAGACCACTAATAATCCTCTTAAGATCCTCTTCATCAAGATTATCTGATAAGATCATAATATGATAACTCTTAAATCTAATATAGATGATCCTGGCGAAAACCGTTAAACTAATCGGTGTCCTAAAAATGAGAATATCTAGCTGATCCTCGATTCTATCAATAAAGAAATCAACACTCCAATTAATATAATCAATAATTTCTCTAACAAGATCTTCATTAAAGAACTCATTAAGTAGCTCGATAGAGTCCTTCCTCAATATCACCAGAAACTCTTCACCAGAACCCACATAACTCCTCACATAGCTAATCGGGGTCGGAGGATTATCAAGGGTTTCTTTGCTGGACACTATTATAATCATCTAGTATACCTCAAAAGAATCTTTAGACAGAGAAATATATTTTTGTGGAGACATGAATTAGTTAATCATCGAAATAATCTGGTTGTTTTATACAAGTAAATATTCAGGCTCGAAGAAGTTGCAGAGAGGTTTCTTATATAGTTATTTATGGGTTACTTCTCGCTGATCCTCTCTCTATACTCCCTAACTCTTCCGTCCTGAAGCATAATCATTTTATCAGCGTAATCAATTATTCGTGGGTCATGAGACACTATGATCACGGCTGTATTAAAGTCTCTCTTAATATTCTTAAATAACTCCATGACTAGTAATGTATTCTCCCAATCTAGATTAGCTGTTGGTTCATCAGCTAGTAACACACTTGGTGTATTAACAAGTGCTCTTGCTATAGCAACTCTCTGTCTCTCGCCACCACTTAATTTCTTCACAGGCACTGTTACTCTAGCCTGAATCCCTACGTATCTTATAATGTCATTGATTAAGGTCTCTCTCTTCTTCTTCGGGAAACCTGCTATTAATAGTGGCAACTCAATATTCTCCCATGCGGTGAAGTCTTCTATTAATCCATAGTCTTGTGGTATGTAGCCGACTATAGTATTCCTGATCATTGCTAAACCCTCCTCATCTAATAAAGTGAGTTCGTACCCATCAACAACCACAGATCCTTTATCAGGTCTCTCTAAACCTGCGATTATTTTCAAAAGTGTTGTTTTACCAGATCCAGATGGTCCATGCACTAACACCATCTCTCCTCGACTCACATCTAGCGAAACACCTTTTAGAGCCTCAACAACAACTCCTCCTAATCTATATATCTTCCACACATCTCTCAGAATCACTACTCTTTCCTTAGACATCTCTTTCAATTCTACTTTTAATTCTATAGAAGATATTTTTGCCGAGTTCTCAGGCCTATTATCCCTACCCCTCTCTTCGAAGGGCTCGGGGTTATGTATCTTATCATGGTCTCGGGAGCATAGTTCTAATCTAATGAGCTTGGACTCATGTATTGAGGCTACTGTGGAGCGGCTCTCGAGACTCACGGGCATAGACGTCATCATCA
>CAZFDB010000061.1:0-6518 GCA_964517475.1 uncultured Desulfurococcaceae archaeon
TAAGAAGATCTCTATGGATATATATGAGGGAGAGATAGTCTCGATTCTAGGACCTAATGGAAGTGGTAAAACAACACTACTCAAGATCTTGGCGAGGGTGCTAAACAACTACTCTGGTATAATCAGACTCCGTGGAAAAGATCTGAGGAAGTATAGCCTGAGAGAATACTCTAAGATAATATCTTATGTCCCACAGATCGAGACATTAACTATACCTTACACTGTCTATGAATATGTTTTAATAGGAAGATCCCCGTACGTAAATCTTTTCCGAGTAACAAGTAGAGATATTAGGAGAAGTCTAGAAGCTATTCATTTAGTAGGCATCGAGGATCTCATTAATAGAAGAGTTAATGAGTTATCAGGTGGAGAAACCCAGCTGGTGAGGATAGCTAGAGCATTAGCGCAAGAGCCAAAGATTGTTCTTATGGATGAACCAACTTCTCACCTAGATCTAGGTAATAAAGTAAAGATCCTTAAGTTGATGAAGATTTTATCGAAGAGTAACTATACTATAATATTCACTACACATGATCCTAATGAGGCACTTAGTGTAAGTGATAAAGTATATATTATTAATAAAGGATCTATTGTATCCTCAGGAGAACCTGATAAAGTGATTACTAGAGAAATGATTGAGAAGATATATTCTGTGAAAACAATTATTTTCAAGAACTTTGATAAAACATTGATTTATCCCGAGATCTAATGTTTATGTTAATGATACATTATTCATATATAGTCTCCCACATTTTTCTGGCGAGTTTACCATCGTATTTAAATACGTGGACTAGCTCTTTAGCCTCTTCTCTCCTCGCTCTATGGATCTCTAGAAACTCGTTTATTTTTTCTATAAGTATTTCTTTGAGTTCTCCTGTTAATAATCTACCGGATCTATACTCCTCCTCAATATTTTTGATCCTATAATCATCAGGTTCAAAGAACATATAGAGCCATTGAAAAGACACATCTATATCTGGGTTCCCACCTAATTTTCTATGAAGCTCCACCGTTGGTTGCCCACCGGAGAATGCGTATCTCATAATCTTAATCCTCACAGTCTTAGGGTCATCGTGGAGGAATATTGCGGTTTCTGGTCTAGATGAACTCATCTTACCCTCTAAACCTGTTAGTGGTGGAAGAAATCTTGAGTGTATCGCCGCCACCTTATAGTAACCGAAGCTCTCAGCCAAATCTCTCTGTATTCTCCAATAAGGATCCTGATCAATTGCTGCGGGAATCAAACATCTCTTCTTCTCAAACATTGTGGGCACTATCTGTAGTGCTGGGTAGAATAACATGCCTATATTAGTTGATCCTGTGAACCCGAAGACGGATCTCACTAAGTTAAAATTGATCTTCTTAGCGATTTTGATAGCTAAGGGATACATATTTCTTATATACTCAATGTCTTGGAAAATAAATGTTTTATCAGGATCAAAACCAGTAGCTATTATATCAAGTATATTCTCATAAGACCATCTCCTAACCTCATCAAGACTCATATTCTCCTCATCAAGAAACTTCTCATCATCAGTAATCATGATATAGACATTAGCGTCTAATACATCTTGAAGCCACTTAGTCATTATAAACGGTATTAGATGACCAATATGCATAGGTCCTGAGGGACCTCTCCCTGTATAGAGAAATACCTTGTCTCCCCTCTCCAGATCATCTAAGACTTTATCAAAGTCTCTGTGTGAGAAGAAGACACCTCTTCTCAGTAGCAAATGTAGTTCGCGGTTGATTAATCTCTCGAATCTATTTAGTAGCTCTTTTGTTAAAGGACTTGTCCCAAAGATCTTTATAAGTTTATCATAATCAACTCTACCCTTAACCTCCCATGGAGTGACCTCGAACTCTACAGCATCATCAGAACCTCTCGCCACAAACTCTGGAGCACCAAATCACTATTTAGAGTCACCCGGCTATAAATATTTTCGGGAGAGCATAGATTCTCTATAATTTCTTATTAAGCCTGAGTAACATATCTAATCAAGGCATTGACCATGTCTGGTAACGAGATAATTGGTGAGGAACCGATTTATAGAATAGTGTTCTTAGGTAGAGCAAGAGTTGGTGAGGTTATGGAGGCTTTCAAAGAAATAAGATTAAGACCCGAGGATTTCTCCAGTCCCGTGGCTATGCAGATGGCTTTGTCAAGGATATATGAAGCTCTTATAAGAAGTTTATCTGGTGGTTTAGATAAGAGTTATGTTGCTGAGGTTGTTTTCCAAGACTCGCTGGGGAATCAAGTGATTTTTGCGGCGGATCTAGGTAAATCACCTCCTCCAATATCAACCCAGAGCCTCAGAGTTAAGATAACTGTGGAATTCTACCGCGAGGATTAAACCTATTGTGATCTTATATTCTATCAAAATCTTTTTATCTTTAGGATAATCCTGATTATAGAGTCGTAGGAAGCGATTAATATGCCTAGGAGAAAAAGTTCTAAGGAGAAGACTGCTGAGAAGATGGTTGAGGAGGAGAAGAGTAAGAAAGAGACGAAGAGTAGTAGAAGAAGTACGAGGACTTCGAGAAAAAGTTTCTTTGACCTAGATCAATGGGTTGAGGAGAGATTAGATGAACTCGTGAATAATTTACAGATAAGATACCTCGGCTTAGACAAAGAATTAATGAAATTCATAGCTAAGAGAATCGTTGAGATACTATGGGATGATGATAAGAAACCTGATATGGAGAGATTAAGTAGTAGAATTAGGAGAAATATGGATAAGATAAGATCAGTTATCTCACATATTATACTTGAATCAGGTGCCGAGATCAATCAAGAACAATTAGAATACATAGTCTCGTCAGAGGGTCCATGGATCCTTAGTCACGCACCACTACTATACAAATACGCATCAAAATTCGGTAGAGAGGATCTTGTCTCGAGCCTAAGGTATCAATGGGTTAAGTGGTGGACTTTTTCAAGAGATCCCGAGATACCTCCTGAGTGCCCTAGATGCAGATTTAATTCATTAATGCCAGACGGTGTATGTGTTGTATGTGGATATAGTCCCGGGCCCACAGAACTTCTTAGCTACTATAGATTTGATGAATATATCAATAACTTGATCAAGAGAAACGATCTTGTTAAGATAAGAAGTATATTAAGCAGAGGTTTTGTATTAGTATCATCTATAGGGATAAAATCACCGGATGAGGAGAGATCTAAGTATGATTTAGAGGTGTATTTAACGAGGCAGTATAGAGAGAAACTCATTGACGCGGTGCAGAAGATCGAGGTTAAGTTTTAAAGAATAATGAAGAATTAATTAGGTAAGATCCTCTTCGGAATATTAAATCTTATTCTACTCCTAAGATCATGATTAAAACCATATTTAGCAACTAGATGATCTAGGGATGGATCTATTTTCCACATCGTATTAGGCTCCCTATCCCCCACAACCCTAAGAATTAAATTAATTATCCCATTGATCTTATCCTCCTCATCCAAATCCTTGTTTCTTAGAATAGGTTTAAGATCCACTTCACCTCGACTCTTCATAAGACAAGGCTTAATAAATCCATTAGAAGTAAGTCTTAGTCTCGTGCACGCTGCACAGAATATTGGGTTGCTCACAGGTTTAACAATCTCTATGAAACCACCTTCTCTCAAATGATAAATTGGTCTATTATGAAGATCCTTTCTTATCCTCAAATCAGATGATAACTCAATGATTCTCTTCTCAATTTCTTCGAGAGACATAAAATACTCATTGAAAATATTTCTTCCGAGACCAACTGGGTGAAGCTCTATTAATTGAAGAATTAATCTATCATCTCCTCTAACCAGCTCTATGAAATCCGGGAGCTCTTCATCATTTAATCCCTTAAGAATCACCACATTAATCTTGATCCTCTTAAAATCAAGTTTCTTAGCCTCCTCAAATCCTTTCAGAACCTTATCGAGATAGTCGCGACCAGTTATCTTAATAAAAACATCTCTCCTCAGAGAATGAATACTAATATTGATCCTGTCTAAACCAGCTCTCCTCAAATCCTCTACTTTCTCCTCTAATAAACTCCCATTTGTTGTTAGAGAAACATCTGCTGCGCCGACCTCGTTCTTGAGTGAACTGATTATTTCAATAAGATCTTTTCTCGCTAATGGTTCACCACCAGTTATCTTGAATTCACGGACACCTAATCTCGAAAATGCTTTTGCAACAAGTATTATTTCATCAGCTGATAACTCGGTTCTATCACTAGGATCCTCACCCTCCATATGGCAGAAGAAGCAATTGAAGTTGCATGCATGGGTAACGGTTATTCTAAGGATCCTTAATTGTCTACCGTATCTATCAATTATTTCAGTACTCATATAATCATCTCAGTTTCACAACTATTCTCAACTAATAATAATTCTTAAAATGCTTATAGTACTTATAGATTAATTCGATATCTACCTGATCGAGTTTTCGCGGCTGGTTTCTAGTAGTGACTAATAAATTTCTCAGCTAAAATATTTATTGGAGAGACTAATGTATTTTGAGATTCTTGCAGAAACCTTTGAGAGATTAGAGGCTACTAGTAGTAGATTAACTCTGACAAGTATTCTTGCCACATTGCTCAAAAAAGCTGATCCGGATGATATTGATAAAGTAATATACTTCATACAGGGAGAGTTGCTACCTAGTTGGTATAGTGAACCTGAGATAGGTATTAGTGAGAAACTACTTGTGAAAGCAATTAGTTTAGCCACGGGCGCGTCTGAGAGTGAGGTTGATTCTCTGTATAAGAAAATGGGTGATTTAGGTAAAGCAGTTGAGTTTCTTAAGCAGAGAAGGATTTCTGGTGCTACTTCACTAGTATCGTTTATGGGTAGAGGTGCTAAGAAACTCACCGTAGGTGAGGTTCACTCAACACTTCTAAGAATCGCTAGAATGACTGGTGAGGGTTCTAGAGATATGAAGATTAGGACATTAGTAGGTCTTTTACAAAACGCTTCTCCTAAGGAGAGTAAGTATATTGTTAGGTTCGTGGAGGGTCAATTAAGACTCGGTGTTGGTGACGCGACTATTATAGAGGCTTTATCCATTGCTTACGGAGGCGGTGAGGCTTCTAAAACTATTATTGAGAAAGCATATAATGTGAGAGCTGATTTAGGTGAGATCGCGAAGATCCTTGTGAAAGAGGGTTTGGGAGCATTAGCTAATATCAAACCATCAATAGGGATCCCTGTGAGACCAATGCTTGCGGAGAGACACGATGATCCTAGGGAAATAATCGAGAAAGTTGGTGGGAGAGGTATTGTTGAGTATAAATATGATGGTGAAAGAGCTCAGATACATAAGAGAGGCAATGAGGTAATAATATTTTCCAGAAGGCTTGAGAATATAACTCATCAATACCCGGATGTTGTTGAGATGAGCAGGAATTATATCAAGGCTAACGAAGCAATTGTTGAGGGAGAGATCATAGCAATCGATCCTGAGACCGGTGAGCATAGACCATTTCAAGAATTGATGCATAGAAAAAGAAAACATGATATAGCCAAAGCCCTCGAGGAGTACCCCGTCGCTGTTAGATTATTCGATATATTATATGTTGATGGAGAGAGTCTACTTGATAAATCATTAATTGAGAGAAGAAATATTTTGGTGAAGTATATTGAGCAGAAACCAGAGTTCTCCATAGCTGAGTTCATAGAGACATCAGATCCTTCTGAGTTAGAGAAATTCTTCCTAAAAGCTCTCGAAGACGGTAACGAGGGTGTTGTTGCCAAGAATCCGGAGGGGATCTATCAAGCTGGTGCTAGAGGATGGTTGTGGATTAAGTATAAGAGAGATTATAAGAGCGAGATGATTGATACAGTGGATCTAGTTGTTGTAGGAGGGTTCTATGGGAGAGGTAAGAGAGGTGGTAAGATAGGAACCGTTCTCTTAGCCGCGTATGATAAGAAGAGTGATGTTTTCAGAACAGTATGTAAAGTAGGTACTGGTTTCACGGACTCGGATCTTATTGAATTAAACAAGAGACTAGATCCTATCAAGATACCTCATAAACACCCCAGAGTAGATTCGGAGATTGAGCCCGATGTATGGGTAGTGCCAAAATACGTTATGGAGATTATCGGTGCGGAATTAACTCTATCACCACTCCACACATGCTGCATGAATCAAGTTAAACAAGGAGTTGGTATATCAATACGTTTCCCAAGATTCATTAGATGGAGAGATGATAAAAGCCCCGAAGACGCAACAACTCAAGAAGAGCTCTTAGAAATGTATCTCAAACAATTAAAGAAGATAGAGGCAGAGGCGCCTGAGAGTATAGAGAAGTAAAAAAAGTTCTGATTCAAAAATTAGATTAATTATATGTATCAGAGATAGAGAATGTTTATGGGGAAGCCTCCGCTTTCGAACTCTCAGCAGTTGTTGTGGGTATAGATGGTAGTGCTGGGAAGCTCTCCTTAATTCTCTGCTCAGCAACGATCTTGGCTTCCTCAAGGATCTTTCTAGCCTCAGGTGAGGCGTATGCTGACTCTACATACGGTGCCGATAATC
>CAZFDB010000061.1:6528-6896 GCA_964517475.1 uncultured Desulfurococcaceae archaeon
CACCAGTCTCTAACACTACTTCTCTCAAGCTCTCCTCTAACTCAATCATCTCGTAGGAGAACTCAGGCATTAATCCTCTAACCAATCCTCTTAATTCTCTCACTACGCCTAGCACAGGTGCTAAGTTAGCGAATGTATCCCCTAGGAGAACTACTGTCTCGATCCTCATGGCAATCTGTTCTAGAGCTACCTGCACCATTGCTAGTTGCCTAGCTGCTTTTCTAATCTCAGCTATCTCATTAGCTAGCATAGTTGCTCTAGCATTATCTTTATTAATTATAGCATCAACTACTCTCTCGAAGAGCATTCTATCTCTTTCTTTGAGTCTTTCAAGTTGAACATCTATTCTAGATGCCAACGCCTTTATC
>CAZFDB010000062.1:0-2763 GCA_964517475.1 uncultured Desulfurococcaceae archaeon
AGCCAGCTTAGGAATCAGAGTTTCTGTTCTTATCCACGGGATCTTCTATATATAGCATAAACCATTGCGTGATCTTTATCAAATGGTTCTAGATGAACTACATCTATTATTTCAAATCCTCTGTTCTTTAATGTATCGATCTCTCTTTTATATACCTCACTTGGTTCTAAAGTGACATCAACGCTTCGTGCTTTAATAGCCATTAGAAGATACCCTTGATCTTTTAGATAAATCTCAGCGTTATCAGCTATGATATTAGCTTGATCTGGTTGAGCAATATCAGCATATAAACCATCTACTAAATCCACTAGATATCTATATTTAAGAGGTGTTCTCGCATCAGCTAGTATTGGTAAGAGATTTCTTCTATTCTCTGCAACAAGTATAAGATCTCTCATAACTCTCGGAGCAAACTCTACAGCATATATCATTCCTAAGGCTCCTATAATATCAGATATGTGACTAGCCGTTGTGCCAGAACCAGCTCCTAAGTAGAGTATTTTATGACCCGGTGCAATAGGTAGTTCTTTCAATCCTCTCAGTAAAGCAGCGGCTAACTTACTTCTATAAGCATTCCACTCACGATACTCAGCACCTCTCCAATTAAATAATTTCTCACCATAAACTCTTCTTCCGGGAACAAGATTTTTTGTTGCGAGTCTCGCTTCCCCACCCTCTAACTCAACTACGTAAACATTTTTGTAAGTTGGGTGCTCCTCAATACTTAATACAGTTGACATCATGTATCACCTATGTATCATTACCTCTTCATCAAAATATATAGTTTTAAGCTATTTCTTCTCAGATTTCTTCTCCTTTGGTTTCGGCTTAGGACGAGGCTTCTCCTCCTTAGGTGGAGGTTTTGCATATACTTTCTTTATCTCTTCGATTCTCTGTTTAAGATCCTCTAGTAATTTATCGCCAATATACCTGCCGGTGTAGAAATCTATTCTAGCCGCTATCGCGAGTTTAGTTGCGAGTGCCCTAGCTATCTTCCCTCTCTGCCATCTAGGTGCTCTATGGATCTCAGGGTACTGGAATATTACTCCGTGCTTAGGAGGTTTACCACCTGTTCTAAGCGCTCTGAAGAGAGCTTTCTCAGCCCCCAACACCTGAATTGTGCTAGCAGGTGATTTAGCTAATTCCTCTAAACTACCAGCTAAGCTGAGAAGCCTAGCACCTAATGTGGGTCCCACAAGTGTCGTGATATTAGGAGCGACTTCTCTCATAACAGAAGATAAGTAATTAGTCAGATCTTCTCTAAGTCTATATAAATGTAGCATAGACTCTGCCAAAGATCTCATTGAGTTTAGATCAGCGTCAGATACCTCACTACCCATACTTCTCTGGGCCGCGGAGTAAATTTTTTTCGCAAGTGATTCACTTACCCCCAACTCCACTAATTTCTCAACGGTAATATTATCCCTAGACGTAATATTATACACAATCTGGGCGTAGAGCACATGATCATCTACTAACTCATCTAACTCTGGAAAATGTATACTGTACCACTCTCTTAGTCTAGCAGCAAATAAATTTAGTGTTTTATCAATGTCATCAATAGCTCTTATACTCTGGATCGCTAAAAGATCTCTTTTACCAGCAACTGCTCTAATATCTCTTCTCGTTAACTCAATAGACACCCTGTGTAAAAATTCTCTTACCTCATTAACACTCTTGAAGAGACCCTCAGAGACATAGAGATCAAGTATCTTTGAACGATAATCTATAAATGGATTAGCTAATGGCTCAACCGAAGTATTTATCTTTTCCTCGGATAATACTCTCGATAAATCTGAGTCCTCAACAACTATTGTGAAACTCATATATTTCTCTTTGATCTCGTCTATAACTCTTCTCAACACATCATCTACTTCACCAGATCTCCTCTTAATAATATTCTCCACCAACTGATCAATATCAGTGCTTCTGAAATTCTTAGTCAACACATTTCCTCTATCATCCACTAACAAGACCCCTAGCAAATGCTCAATCAGATAAAGTTTCCCACTCATCATATCATCCACGATATATTTTTATAGAAATTATATAATAATATCTGAGATTAAATGAAGATGATTGGAGTGGTAAGATTATATGAAGACTATAATTATATCACATGGAGACTGCGATGGCGTCATAGCCGCCGCACTCTACATAAAGCATTTTCTAAAGGATCTTTACCCATCGAAACTAGAGATAGGATTCACTCAACCTTGGAGAGCCTCTAAAGAAATAAAGAGATTATGTAGAGATGATTGTGAGAATCTTATTTTACTCGATATAGCAATTGATAAAGAGATATTCTCAACACTTGTTGACACTATTATGAGAGGTGTCGATGTAACTATCGTGGATCACCACACAACAACTGGTTCTTGGCTAAATAAATTGAGAGAATTAGGTGTCGAGGTTATATGGGATAAAGCAGCCTCTACACCTAGACTAATCGCTACTAAGATGAATCTAACGTTAAACTCATATGAGCAGGGTCTTATTGAGATAGCAGATGCTTGTGAAGGGACGGAGACCAAGAATTCTGAGAATAAGAGATTAGGGGATCTCATCAAACTCTCAATATCAAGAGATCCTAGCGATATAAAATTCTTAGGAAAATTGCTTGAAGCGATATTAAGAGGAGATAACATTGAGGATCTGGAGGATCTTAAACAAAAAGCTAGGATAAGTAGAATGCTCCTTGATAAACTCGTTAATAAGATAATAAGAGAAGGTGAATACATAAATAATTTTATTCTACTACTA
>CAZFDB010000062.1:2773-6895 GCA_964517475.1 uncultured Desulfurococcaceae archaeon
CTACTTCACCCAGCGGAGTCAAGGATCTATGCTGGTTTATTCGGCATAGCCTCTACTGAAGCTGGTAAAAAATCAGGTAGAGATATTATATTGATAAGAGATGAGGATAGCAAAATAGTTGTGACCATTAGATCTTTTAGGGGAATAGCATTGGATCTATGTAGAAAGATAGTGCAGAGAACCTCGGGAGGAAAATTTGGGGGTCATAGCGAGGCTGCTTCAGCAACCATTAATGGGGAATCTCTTAGAGAAGTAGTTGATATTGTTAAGAGTATATTAAATGAATCTTATCTATCGATAAGTAGCTGAGGATTACTGTGATGGATTTATCGAGAGAAGAGATATATATCTCGTTAAAGATCGATGATATAGTTTCTCTAAAAGATATTTTGAATAAGATTATTGCGTCTCATGATAAGACTATAATAATGGTCAGTGAATGCGAGATTAATTATGTTGGGAGAGCTAGTTCTTATGCTGAGAAGAATATTAGGTTAATAATTATTAAACCTGATGGTACAATACTGATCCATGAGTCGGAGGGTAGGGATCCTTTGAATTGGCAACCACCAGGTTCTCAATGTATATTTTCGATTGAGAATGAGAGGTTAATTCTTAGATGCATTAGAGCTAGACCTAAGGAGATAATTGAGGTGTATATGAGAAGAATCTTTCATGTAGGATTAGCATTAATTGGTAAAACAATATATTTTGAGGTCAGAGGTGTTGAGAAAGATCTTGTTGAGATAATATCTAGAGTAGGTCTTCCAATAGATGTAGAGGCTAAGTTAATTGGTAAAGAGATCTCTACTCCACATGGTAAAATAGATCTTGTTTTTAGAAACACTTTGTCTAAGAAATTATATGTTGTTGAAGTAAAGAATGAGAAAGCCGGTGTTGCGGCTGTTGATCAGTTGAAGAGGTATGTAGAGTATCTAAGATCTAGATCCAAGGAAGAGATCGTAGGCGTCTTAGTTGCTAGAGGGATTGGGGATGAGGCTATGAGAATCTTGACAAAAGAGAATTTTGTGTTCTTAGACGCCGACTTATTCAAGAAAACATCTTCCAAAGGAAAAGATCTTGTGTCTTTTTTAAAGAAGTAAAATATTTTCAGTATATAGAGTAGATATCATGAATATCGAGTTTATAGCTTTCGAGAGCTTAGGAGTTAGATCTATGAGTACCTTTGTCGAGACAAAAGATCTTAGAATACATATAGATCCAGGGATCTCATTAGCTCCTAGAAGATATGGTCTCCCACCACATAAAAAAGAGATCGATAGATTAGCTGAGTTATCCGAGAAAATCTATGAGAAAGCCAAGGACTCGGATATTTTAATAATAACACATTATCATTTTGATCATCATGATAGAGGTAAGAGAATACCTCTCGATATATATGATCGGAAAAAGATTTTTACAAAAGATCCCGTCAATAATATAAATACTTCGCAGAGAATACGTGCATCTATATTCTTGAAATTAATAAAAGATCGTGTTAGAGAAATCAAGATCGCCGATAATAGCAGAGTTAAGATTGGTTCAACAGAGATTATCTTTTCTCATGCTATGCCTCATGGATCAGATCCTAGATTAGGTTACGTTGTTCAGGTTCTTATCAGAGACAAGGATCAGAGTTTCTTATATACATCTGATATCGAGGGCGCTCCATTAGATGTTCACGTGGAGTGGATTGTGAAGAGTAGACCGGAGATAATCTTGATAGACGGTCCACTCACATATATGTTAGGATATAAATTATCTCAAGACGAGTTAAATAAATCTCTCAGAAATCTTAAATTTATAATAGAGAAGAGTTCTCCGAATGCGATGATTTTAGAGCATCATTTGCTTAGAGATAAGGAGTATAGAGAGAAGTTACGTGAAGTATATGATAAGGCTTATGAATTGGGTATTAGAATATATACAGCTGCTGAGTATATGGGTCTTGAAAATATCTTCTTGGAAGCCTATCGAGACGTTTTGTATGGGAAGGAGATTTCTAAAGATTCCCGTGATGAAGATATCTATGAAGATATTTGAGCCTTTCGGATTCATATTCAGTATGTTAACAGTCACTGAGAATATACCAACACCAAAGATTGTGAATAATAGTTTTAACTCCTCAATAGGTATTTTTAGTAGAAATATTACTTCGGATATACTTGTAGCAGTTTTTGTAGGGATAATAATGATTTTGTTGGGAGTATCTATAAGAAAATTCAGGCTTAATAGAATTAGAGGTAATAGGTTACTTAGAAGTGCGTCATAAATGATTGATTGGAGAAGAGTTAGAGAAGATCTGTTGTCTGGAAAACCTATCTTACTATATGATCTGGATGGAAGAGAAGAAGAAACAGATATGGTTTTCTACGCTAATGAAATAGATCACAAATCAATTTACCTGATGCGGAGAGAAGCTGGTGGATTAATATGCTACGTAACCTCACGTGAAATAGCAGATGCGCTAGATCTGCCGTACGCAACAGAGCTTTTGAGTAAGATCCCTTCTCTTCAAATACTTGCTTCCAGGAGATTAAGATATGGGGATATCTCGCCATTCACAATATATGTTAATCATATAAATGTTAAGACAGGGATCTCTGATAAAGATAGAGCTCTTACTATAAAGATGCTAGATAGAGTTGTTGATATTATAAGCAACGGTGATATTGAATTAGGCAGAGAGATCTTTTATAAAGAATTTGTATCTCCGGGGCATGTTCCCATCCTAGTTGGGAGAGATATTAGGTATAGACATGGTCACACTGAGTTAAGTCTCTATATAGCTAAGAGAACTGGTTTGAGACCCAGTATAGTTATTGTGGAGATGCTTGATGAAGGAGATTCTCTTTCTAAAGACAAGGCTATCAAATATGCTAGAGAGAAAGGTTATTTATTTATTGAAGGAGCAGATTTACTAAGAGAAGAGGGTCTTATCTAATGAAAATTGGTGTTGTGGACACAACATTTGCTAGAGTTGATATGGCTGATATTGCTATAAGAACTATTAAAGAAATTATTCCTGACGTCAAGATCGTAAGATACACAGTACCCGGGATCAAGGATATTCCAGTTGCTGCGAAGAAATTATTAGAAGAAGAGAAATGTGATGGAGTAATAACACTGGGCTGGGTTGGTAAGGAATATGTAGATAAGTTAAGTTACTTGGCTCATAGCATAGGTGTTATAATGGTTCAGCTCCTAACAAATAAACATGTCATAGATGTGACAGTTCACGAGGATGAGGCTGAGGACGAAAAGAAATTATATGAGATAGCAGTAGATAGAGCAAGAAAACATGCTGAGAATCTAGCACTTATTCTTTTAAAAGGTAGAGAGGCACTTAGTAAAAAGGCTGGTAAAGGTGTTAGACAAGGCCACCCGGATGTGGGTCCTTTAAAAGAGTGATGAAGAATGATTTATGATGCTCATTGTCATCTTCACGAATTCTCAGATGATTATATTGAGAAATTAGCTAATAGTAATTCCTATGTTATAGCTGCTGTGTCTGATGACCTTAGATCTTCTTTGAGAACATTAAAACTTCATGAAAGATTCGGAGAGAGTATTATTCCGTGCATAGGTATTCATCCATGGGTTGTTAAAGAAACTGATAGAAAAGATCTAGAGTTTATTCTCGGTTTAGTGGATAGACTCGGTGTGAGGTGTATAGGAGAAGTTGGTTTAGATCGGGTATTTGTTCCACAATCAATAGATAAGCAACTCGAATTCTTTCTACAAATCCTAGAATTCGTCAGAGGAAGAGATATAGTACTGAATATTCATGCACCAGGAGCATGGACCCAGGTACTTGAGTTACTGAGAAAATACGATATTGGTAAAGCTATTATTCATTGGTACACAGGACCTCAAGAACTTCTCAGAGATATCAAGGATAGTGGTTATATGATATCTATAAATCCCGCAGTGAAGATACAGAAGAAACATCAAGAAATTGTATCAAGAGCTGATCTAGAGATTATCTTACTTGAGAGTGATGGTCCCTACGAATACAAAGGTATGAAATTAAGTCCTGAATTAATTGTGGAGACCATAAGTATAATTGCCCAATTAAAAAATATGGATTCCCTAGAGCTTAGAAGAGTTATCGAGAATAAT